>JAPOLW010000016.1 GCA_029976905.1 bacterium
GATACGCACGACGGACCGTGTCGCGCACTCACCAACCAGGCCGGATGCGTCGTGGTTTCGGTGGACTATCGCCTCGCGCCCGAGAATCGGTTCCCGGCCGGACTCGAAGACTGCACCGCCGCCGTTGGTTGGGCGGCCGACCAGGCCGGCGCCCTGGGGATCGATCGCACGCGCATCGCAATCGGCGGCGACAGCGCCGGTGGCAATCTCGCCGCCGCCGTGGCCCTGGCCAATCGCGACGCCGGCGGGCCGACGCTCTGCCACCAATTGCTCGTCTACCCGGTGATCGACGCGCGCCGGAATACGCCGTCCTACCGTGAGAACGCCGAAGGCTACTTCCTGTCGGCAGCGGCGATGAAGTGGTTCTGGGATCAGTACCTCGGCGACGCGTCGGACGCAGAGAAGCCGCTGGCCTCGCCGATCCGGTCCGAGAACCTTGCGGACCTGCCCCCGGCGACGATCATCACCGCGGAATTCGATCCGCTGCGCGACGAAGGAGAGGCCTACGCCGAGCAACTCGCGGCGGCCGGCATCCCGGTCGAGTCACGGCGCTGGGACGGCATCATCCACGGATTCTTCGGCATGGGCGACCTCCTTCCCAAGGGCAAGGAAGCGATCTCCTATGCGGCGGAGCGCCTGCGCTCGGCCTTCGGCGCCTGACCGGCCAGGCCCCGGCATCGTTCGGACGCGACTCCGGCCGTGGTCCTCGGGGTGTCGTCGCCTGCGGCGACGCGCCGACACGGGGCGTGCCGCCGGGTTCAGCGCCCTCCGGACAGCCCCGCGACGATCGCTTCGATCTCCACCCACGAGGTCACACGGCGAATGCGCCCACGCGCGCGCGGCGCAAGCGAGCGCTCGTCGCGGTTCCAGGGACGGTCGAGAAGGAGCACCGGCGTGCCGGTCTCCCCGGCCAGGAACGCAGCCATGGAAAGCGAGTCTTCGATCGCGACGCGGTAGCGCCGGTCCGCGAATCGCGCGAGCGGGGTCGCATCGGCCAGTCCGACCTGACGCCCGTACTTGTCGACCGACTCGAGCGTGGCGTGCGGCATACGCATGCGCTCGAGCCAGCGCCCCGTCGCCGCCAGGGTCAGCGGGGGCCGCCCCGTGACGATCTCGACGACGTGACCGCGCGCCTCCCAGCCCGCCAGTGTCTCGGCCGCGCCAGGAACGGCCCCCATGGCCTCGATCACCCGGTCCTCGTGCGCAGCGTCGAGCAGGCGGTCGCGCTCGTCCTCCGAAAGGCCGAAGGACTCTCCCAGGTCGAAGGAGCGGCAATCCTCGTAGGTGACCCGCTTGGCGAAAAGCTCGCGCACCAGGCCGACCAGGGTTGCGGTGGTGTCGGCGAGGACGTCGTCGACATCGACGTAGATCGCCTCGTCCTTCACGGCAGCTCCGGGGGGATCTCGTCGGAATCCTCGACCGCACCCACCGCGCGCAGGCGGACGAGTTCGTCGGCCGAAACACCCAGCAGCTCCCCGAAGACGGAGTCGTTGTCCTCGCCCACCGCGGATCCCGCATGCGGCGTTCGCCCCGGCGTACCGGTGAGTCCCAGGGGGATCCCGTTGGCGACCACCTTGCCCTTGAGCTTGTGCTCGATCTCCTCGAAGAAGCCCCGCGCGGCGAGTTGCGGATCACGGTGCAGCTGGTCCTCGGTCGTCTGCGCCACGCCCGCGGCGATCCCCGCCTCCTGGAGACGGGTCTCGAGAGCATAGGCGTCGAGGTCGGCGGTCCAGGCCGCCACCTCATGGTCGAGGGCGTCGACGTTCTCGAGTCGGGCCTGCATCGACGCGAAGCGCTCGTCGACGAGCCAGCCGGGCTTGTCCGCGACGCGGCACAAAGCCTTCCACTCGGCCTCGTCGAAGACCGCAATGGCCAGCCAGCGGTCGTCGCCGGCACAAGGATAGCAGCCGTGCGGCGCGGCATGGCGGGACCGATTGCCGACGCGCTCGGGATCGCGGCCGCTTGCGAGCGTCTCCATCACCACGTCCCCGAAGACGCTGACCATCGCTTCGAGCTGGGAGAGATGCACGCGCTGGCCCTCCCCGGTCCGGCGCCGATGCTCGAGTGCGCTCATCACCGCGAAGAGGCCGTGCGCCGCACTCACCGAATCGGGGTAGGCAAAGTGGGTCATCGCGCCGGGCCGATGCGCAAAGCCCGAACTCGCCGCGAGTCCGGAGGCCGCCTCGATGTTCGGCCCCCAGGTGACGTAGCGACGACAGGGGCCATCGTCCCCGAAGCCCGAGGTACCGAAGTGGACGAGATCGGGCTTCACCCGGCGCAATTCGTCGGCGCCGAGCCCAAGCTTCTCCAGGACCCCCGGCGTGAAGTTCTCGATCACCACGTCGGCGACCGCCACCAGGCGCAGCGCCAGTTCCACCGCCTCCGGGCGCGTCAGATCGAGGGCGACGAAACGCTTGCCCGCATTCCAGTCGGTGAACCAGGGGGAAAGGCGCGACTGGATGCCCAGGTGCGGCGCCCACGGTGGCACGTATTGCCGGGTGACGTCGGGATGGCTCCGCGACTCGACCTTGATGACGTCGGCACCACACCACGCAAGCGCACGGCCGATCCAGGGTCCGGCCATGCCCATGGAGAATTCGACGATCCGAAGTCCCGCCAGGGCATGGGCGGCGGACCCGGCCGCTCCTCCGCGCATCGCGGCCGCAGCGGCCGGCGCGGGCGCGGGGTCCGGGACCCGGAGGGAATCCGACGCGCGCCGCCGTGCCTCGCTCGTGGCGAGAATCTCGTCGTCGTGCTCACCGACCGACGGTGCGCGCCGCCGAATCCGCGCCGGAGTGCGCTCGAAGCGATACGGCGGCCCCGGTTGACGCACCACCGAGCCGTCGTCGGCGACGACGTCGACGAAGTACTCGCGCGCCCGCAGCTGCGGATCGTCCACCACCGCCGCCGGGCCACGCAGCGGCGTCATCGCCAGATGGCGTGCCTGGCCCTGGCGGTACATCTCGTCGACGGTGTGGCGTTCGGTGAGCTCCGAGATGAAGGCGTCGATCAGATGGCGATCTTCGATGCGGGCCGCCGATGGACCTTCCCAAAGGGGACTCAGAATGGCCTCTTGCCCGGTCTCTTCGAAGACCCACCGGGCGACCGCCTTCCAGTGCGCGGGTCGGTTCACCATCAGATAGATGAGGCCGTCGCGGCAGGGATAGGCCCCCGAGGGAACCGAAGCGAACAGACTCGTACCCGCCCGGCGCGGAACCAGGCCGTCGTCGAGCCACTTGCCGACCCCGGTGATGTGGCTCATCGACGCCACCACCTCCGCGACCGATACATCGACGGATTGGCCCAGCCCACCCGCCTGCATGTGGTGCAATGCGATCATCGAGGCGCTCGCGGCCACCGTCGACGCCATGACGTGTGCGTGCGAACCCGCCAGGCGAACCGGTGGGTCCTCCGCATACCCAGTGACGTACGCCGCTCCGCCACGCGCGAAGGCGACCAGATCGGACGAGTGCCAGGAGCGCTGCGGACCGGTTTGCCCGAAGCCGGTGATGGACGTCCACACGAGACGGGGGTTTGCCTGGCGGAGTTCTTCCGCGCCGAGACCGCGCGCCGCCAGGGTTCCGGGTTCGCGCCCCTCGAAGACCAGATCGGCCGATGCGACGAGCGCCCGGAATCGTTCGCGGTCGGCGGCGCGCTCGAGATCGAGCACGACCGAGCGCTTGCCGGCATTGGTGTACGAGAACCAAGGAGACCGGAGGCGTCGCGTCGCATGCCCACCGGGCGGTTCGACCAGAACCACGTCGGCACCCAGATCGGCGAACAACCGTGCCCCGTAGGCGGTCTTGTGATCGGCGATCTCGACGACGCGCCGACCGGCGAGAGCGCTCTGGGGATCGGACGCCGACACCGCGTCTCAAGCGGGTGCGACGCGGAGATCCGGCGGCCCGTCGCCGTCCAGGACGTCCGCCGCGATCAGGTCCTCGCAGAACGCCGTATCCCACCAGCTGATCTGCAACTGCTTGGCGCGCCGGAAGTAGAGTTGAATGTCGTACTCGACCGAGAAGCCCATGCCGCCGTGGATCTGCTGGGCCACCCGGGTCACGTCGTGGAAGGTTCCGCACGCAAAGGACTTGGCCATCGGGGCCAGTCGACGGATCGAGCGTCCCCGGTCGCGCGCCCAGGCGGCTTCGTAGACCAATGTCTGGCCGCCGGCGATGGTCGTCGAAGCGTCGGCCATGTAGTGCGCGAGCGACTGGAAGGCGCCCAGAGGCTTGCCGAATTGCTCGCGTTCCTTGGCGTAGGTCACGGTCATTTCGAGCGCCCGGGCGGCGCCGCCCATGGCCTGGGCCGCAAGCAGGATCGCCCCGTCGTGCAGGGCGTCCATCCAGACCGACCAGCCGCGACCCGCCTCCCCCACCCGGTCGCCCGCCTCGACGCGCACCCCGTCGAGGCGCACGCGGTACTGGGTATCCGAGGCCATGGTCCGCTCCTGCGCCCACGAGACGCCCGCTGCGGTCGGATCGAGCAGGAAGAGGTCGATGGCATCTTCCTCCGGCCCGGTGCGGGCGAGGACCAGGATCCGATCGGCGGCCTTCGCAAACGGCACGTGGCTTTTCTCACCCGCGAGAAGGAATCCGTCGCCGCTGGGGGTGGCGGCGAGGCGCACGCCGGCGGGATCGAAACCGCCGCGCGGTTCGAGCCAGGCCGTCGTCAGGATGGTCTCTCCCGATGCGATTCCCGGCAACCACTGCTGTCTCTGTGCGTCACTCCCCGCGCGCGTGAGCACGCCGCCCGCCATCACCGCACTCGTGAAGTGCGGAGTCGGAGCGAGAGTACGGCCGAGTTCCTCGTACAGGATCGCGGCCTCGAGCATGCCCTGATCCGATCCTCCGAAGGCTTCGGGCAGGAGCAACCCGATGAGGCCGAGGGAGCCCAGCTGCGTCCAGAGATCGCTGGGATAGCCGATCGGGTCCTCCTCGAGCGCGCGCACGATGTCGGCGGTCGCGTGACGTTCGCAGAGTCCGCGAACCGTCTCGCGCAGGAGGTTCTGCTCTGCCGTGAGCTCCAGGTCCATGCCCCGGATCAGAGCATAGACGCTCGCCGATTTCCCGCGACGGTGGACCCCGCCCCCGGGAGCACCGTGGAAGCCGGGAGAGGGGTGCGATACAGACATCCCGGTGCCGCGAGGCGCACGAGGAGGTTGGATCCATGCTGCGCTTTCTTCTGATACCCGCCCTGTTCGCTCTCTCGACGGCCGCCGTAGCAGCCGCGGGCGCGCCCGGTTCCGGGGCAGCCACGGTCGACGACGCGCGCCTGCGCCAGGCGGACCGTGAACCCCAGAACTGGATGACGCACGGACGCGACTACGCCGAGCAACGCTACAGCCCGCTCGACCAGATCGATGCCGACAACATCGGCCGAATGGTTCGCGTGTGGAGTTACGAAACGGGCCTGAAGCGCGGCCACGAGGCGACCCCGATCGTGATCGACGGCGTCATGTACGCCACCGGTTCGTGGAGCGTGGTCTTCGCTCTCGACGCAAAGACCGGCGAGGAACTCTGGCGCTTCGACCCCGAGGTCCCCAAGGCCGTCGGCGCCAAGGCATGTTGCGACGTCGTGAACCGCGGCGTCGCCGTCTACGACGGCAAAGTCTATTTCGGTACCCTCGACGGCCGCCTGATCGCGCTCGACGCAAAGACCGGCAAACCGGTCTGGAGCGTGGTGACGGTGGATCAATCGAAGGCGTACACCATCACCGGTGCGCCTCGCGTGGTCAAAGGACGCGTGATCATCGGCAACGGCGGCGCCGAATTCGGCGTTCGCGGCTACGTCTCTGCCTACGATGAAAAAGCCGGCTCGCTGGTCTGGCGCACCTACACCGTCCCCGGGAATCCCGCCGATGGCTTCGAGTCCGCGGCTCTCGAGAAGGCCGCCGAAACGTGGTCGGGCGGCGAATGGTGGAAGATCGGCGCCGGCGGCACCGTGTGGGACTCCATGGCCTTCGACCCCGATCTCGACCTTCTCTACGTCGGGACGGGCAACGGCTCGCCCTGGAGCCGCAAGCACCGCAGCCCGGGCGGAGGCGACAACCTCTACCTCTCGTCGATCCTCGCACTCGACCCCGACACCGGCGAACTGCAGTGGCACTTCCAGACGACCCCCGGAGACAACTGGGACTTCACCGCGACCCAGCACATGATCCTGGCCGAACTCGACATCGCCGGGAAGACGCGCAAGGTCCTCATGCAGGCGCCCAAGAACGGGTATTTCTGGGTCCTCGATCGGGAGACCGGCGAGTTCCTCTCCGCCGCCCCCTACGTCGACGTGACCTGGTCCGACGGCGTCGACCCCAAGACCGGGCGTCCCCAGGAGAACGGCTCGGCCACCTACGACGAGAGCATCGCCATGGTGAAGCCGACCGCCTTCGGTGGCCACAACTGGCAACCGATGTCCTTCAGCCCCAAAACCGGACTGGTCTACATCCCGGCGCAGGAGATCCTGGGCGCCTACCGCTTCAACCCCAAGGAGATCCTCACCAGCGAGCATTTCAATACGCAGACCGACCTCGCCATCTTCGCCACCCTCGTCCGCGAGGTCGTGGCCGGCCATCTGCTCGCCTGGGACCCCGTTGCGCAGAAGGAGGTCTGGCGCCATCCCTACGCCATGCCGTGGAACGGCGGCACGCTCGCGACCGCCGGTGACCTCGTCTTCCAGGGCACCGCCGACGGACGCTTCCTGGCCCTGCGCGCGGCTGACGGCCACAAACTCTGGGAGTTCCACACCGGCAGCGGCGTCATCGCGGCGCCCATTTCGTACGCCATCGACGGCATTCAATACGTCTCGATCGTCTCCGGTTGGGGCGGCGCCTTCGCGCTCGTCGGAGGAGACGCGGCCGCGCAGGCCGGTGTTCCCAGCAAGGGCACCGTGCACACCTTCGCCCTCTCCGACCAGGCCATCACACCCGCCGTGCTGGAGGAGATGCTGGCCGGGAGGGACGAGAAGCTCGCCGCAAAGGAGGACCTCTACCACCGGTGGTGTGCGCGCTGTCACGGCGTCACGGCCATCAGTGGCGGGGCCGTCGCCGATCTGCGCCATTCGGCTCCAGACGTCCGCGCCGCTTTCGTCGAGATCGTACAGAAGGGCATGCCCGGCGTCGGCATGCCGGCCTTCGGCGAAATCCTGAGCGAAGACGAGATCCGTCAGATCCAGAGCTACGTGGAGGGCAAGTCCAGCTGAAGCGACGGTCCGGGCGGGAACGGGAGACACCCGGGACGCCCCCCCTCGCGGACACGCCGCGGCCCGACTCTTGATCCCGCGGCCGGACCGCCGTACGCGGTCCCCATGGACGACCTCCGCCAACTGATCGCCCGGGACGAGATCCGACAACTCGCCTACCGTTACGCGCTGGCCATCGACAGCCGCGACATCGACGCGCTCGTCGATCTCTTCGTCGACGACGTTCAGGTCGGCCGTGAATCCTTTGGGCACGCAGCGTTGCGCGAGAGCTTCGAACGCCAACTACGTGGCGTCGGCATCACCATCCTCTTCGTCGGCAATCACCTGATCGACCTCGAGGACGACGACCACGCGAAGGGCACCGTCTATTGCAAGAACGAAGCCCAGCAAGGTGATCGCTGGATCCATCAGGCGATCCAGTACCGGGATACCTACGAGCGACGCGACGGACGCTGGCTCTTCGTCCGGCGACGCCATCTGCTGTGGTACGGAAGCGAGGTCGGAGAGAATCCGCTGGGCCTGCCGCCCGCCCGATGGCCCGAAAATCAGGTCGGCCGGGGGACGCTCCCGGAGAGCTGGGAGACCTGGAATCGCTTCTGGGCGCGCACGCCCTGACGTCGACCGCGGGCGCGGCGCCCGTCAGACAGACTCGTCGCGGGCGGCGGTCGCTTTCGCCGCCCAACCCCGCTCGTAGGGCGACAGGAAGACGACCCGCAGCTTCATCGACGCGTGTTTCCACACACCGTCCTCGCGCGCGTAGATATCGTCCTCGACACCCGCCATCCAGAACGGACGGTCCCCGGGCATCGTGCACGGCGCGAGGATGTCCCAGCGCCCGATGGCCCGATCGCCCTCCACCACGACGTGCGGCTTCACGAAGTAGTGCCAGCTGAAGGTCAGGGTCGAGGAGAGGAAGCGTTCGCGGATCTCCGCGCGCCCCCGACTCACGCCCAGAGCAGCCCCGTCCCACACCGCATCCGCCGTGAACAAGGCCGCTATCCGGTCCGCAATCGGCGCCACCTCTTCGGGAGGCCGCATCCCCTGTGCGTCGAAACGCGAGTCGACCAGCTCGCCGTAGTGGGCCTTGAGCCGCCGGATGGCTTCGGCGTCCTCGAGCGCCTGGAGGCGGCTTTCGAGACGGCGGATTCGATCTTCCACGTCCGGCGTTATACCCGTTGGGCAGATGGCTTCCCACCGGCGCAGATCGCAACCGTCGGCGGGAACGGGAGGGACCGATGCAGGACCACCGCTACTCGTTCGAGATCGAAGCGACGCCAGAGGAAATCTGGCCGATTTTCTGGAGCCGACGCAACGTCGAACACGGCGACGTGAAGATCGAGATCCTGCACCCCGGCGACGAGGTGGGCAACGGCCTCGTCCGACGCACGCAGTTCCGGGTCCCCTGGTATCTGCTCTCGGGTGGCCGCGCGCGCTCGTGGGAATGGCTCACCGAGGTGAAGCCTTGCGAGAGTTGGCGTTACGACGCGATCGGAAAGCCCCTGTGGTCCCAGGCAACCGGCTGGACGCGTCTGGAAGACCTCGGCAACGGCCGCACCCGTCTACACTTCCGCGAGACCTACCACGTCTTCAATCCGATCCTGCGCTTCCTCCTCGAGCGAATCGTGCATCGGGCCATCTCGAAGGACAACGACACGCTCATCGCCGCTGCCGTCGAACGGGGTGTCGCGGCGCGACGCAAGCGCGCGGGCCGGAACTCCTGATGTTCTCCCGCACCGCGGAATCCGCGAAAATGCCCCCCGGAGCCCGGCCGTGAAGGCATCCCGCGGCACGCTGGGCACCTTCGGGGGAGTCTTCACCCCGAGCGTCCTGACCATCCTCGGCCTGATCCTCTTTCTGCGCGTCGGCTTCGTCGTGGGCAGCGGCGGCGTCGGGCAAGCGGCGCTGATCCTCGGACTGGCGACGGCGATCTCGGTGCTGACCAGCATCTCCCTCTCCGCCATCGCGACCAACCGCCGCGTGCGCGGCGGAGGCGACTACTACCTGATCTCGCGAAGCCTGGGCGTCTCCTTCGGAGGAGGCCTCGGTCTGGTCCTCTTCGTCGCGCAAGCCGTCTCGGTGGGCTTCTATTGTGTCGGTTTCGCCGAGGGCGCCGCGGGCCTGCTGCCGCCGGGAACCAACGTGCCCGAGCAGGCGATCGCGGCCGGGGCGGCCCTGGCCCTGCTCGCCCTCGCCTATCTCGGCGCGGACCTCGCCACCCGCTTCCAATACCTGGTGATGGCACTCCTGATCGCCGCACTCGTCTCGCTCTTCGGCGGCGGCATCGGCCTGGTGTCGTCGGAGACGCTGGCCTCGAATCTCGCCCGACCCGAGACGAGTCCGGGGTTCTGGGCCCTCTTCGCGATCTTCTTCCCCGCGGTGACGGGCTTCACCCAGGGCGTGAGCATGTCCGGGGACCTGAAGGATCCCGCCCAGAGCCTGCCGGCCGGCACCTTCGCCGCCGTCGGCCTCTCGACACTCGTCTACGCCGCCGCCATCGTGGTGCTCGGCGGCACCCTCGCGGCCCCGATCCTGGTCGAAGATCCAACGGCCATGAAGCGCATCGCGCTCGCACCCGGTTTGATCGACGCCGGCGTGATGGCCGCGACCTTGTCGTCGGCGCTGGCCTCGTTCCTGGGCGCTCCCCGCATCCTGCAGGCACTCGCCGCCGACCGCGTCTTCACGAGCCTATCCGGTTTTGCCGCGGGGCACGGTCCCTCGGGCAACCCCCGGCGGGCCGTGCTGCTGACCGGCGTCATCGCCGGTGCGACGATTGCCGCGGGGAACCTGAACGCAATCGCCGCCATCGTATCGATGTTCTTTCTCATCTCCTACGGGCTGCTCAACTACGCCACCTTCGTGGAAGCGACGGCCGCGAGTCCTTCGTTTCGACCGCGATTTCGGTTCTTCCACGCCCGGGCCAGCCTGGCCGGAACAATTCTCTGCGGCGTCGTCATGGTCGCCATCGACCCGGTATCCGGCATCATCGCGGCCGCCGTCATTACCGCGATCTATCAATACGTGCGCCGCACCGCCGTCCCGGCACGCTGGCGCGACAGCCGACGCGCCTATCGCTTCCGTCGGGTCCGCGAAGGACTGCGGGAGATCTCGAGCGAACCCAGCGGCCCGATGGATTGGCAGCCCCAGATCCTCGCCTTCACCCATGGGCTCGAGAGACGGGAGCGCGTTCTTCGCTTCGCCTCGTGGATCTCGGGCAACGCCGGCATCGTGACGGGAGCGATGTTGATCGACGGCACTGGCCTCTCGTCCGAAGCGCACCATCGCTGCGAAGAGGCCGAGGCCGAACTCAGAGCCGAGATCGAAGAACAGGATCTCGATGTCTACCCCCTCGCGATCGCGACCGACGACCTTCGCGCTGGTATGGCGACGCTGGTGCAGGCCTGGGGAATTGGTCCTCTGCGATCGAATACCGTCGTCGTGAATTGGTTGGGAGAAGGAGCCGAGGCGAGTTCGACGGCGGAACTCTGGTACGGGCGGCTGCTCGCCGGCGCCGTGCGCCTGGACCAGCACGTCGTCGTTCTGGATACCGACGAGGCCGCGTGGCTTCACATGATGGAGCGGCCACGAGACGATCGTCGCATCGACATCTGGTGGTTCGAGGACGAATCCTCACGCCTTTGCCTTCTCCTCGCGCACCTCATGACGCGCACCGAGGAATGGGCCGAAGCGACGCTTCGGGTTCTGGCGCCCAGCAGCGAGAAGGATGCTGGCCGCCTGCGCACGCAGCTCGGCCGACGGCTCGAAGAATTCCGCATCGACGCCGACCTCGAGGTCGTGGTGGAACCGACTCTCGAGGAAATCGGCGCGCTCTCCCATGACGCAGGCGTCGCCTACCTTCCCCTACGGATCGAGGGGATGCGACTCGAAGACCCGTTTGGACGGGATCTCTCCGAAACCCTCGCCCGCCTGCCGGTCGTCGCCCTGGTGGCGGCCTGCGGCGACGTACGCCTCACCGAGAAGGAAGAACCAAAGCCCGCCCTGGTCGACGAATCGTCGGACGAGGCGGAGACGCCGTCGCCCGACGGATCGCCGTGAAGCCCCGGGGCTTGCCCGGGGGGACCAGGGCCCCCGAAATCGAAGCACCTTCCCGATCGTCGCACTGCCACTTCTTGCCCGCGCGTCGAGACTTTTGACCGGGAGCGTCGCGGGGTGTAGCCCGGAAGGCAGTCCCGCGAGAATCCGCGGGGCGCAACTCCAGGGAGAAGACCATGGCCACCACTTCATCCGAAGCCGTCGAGATTCCGTTCCACCTGCGCGGGAATTTCGCCCCCGTGCGCGAGGAGCTCACGGTGACCGACCTACCGGTCACGGGCGCAATTCCCCCGGAGCTTTCCGGCCTCTACGCACGCAATGGCGCCAACCCCAAGAGTGGCTCTTCGCCGCATTGGTTCTTTGGAGACGGGATGTTGCACGGTGTCCGCATCGAAGGCGGAAAGGCACGCTGGTACCGCAACCGCTGGGTTCGCACGAAGAAGTTCGAAAACGACTTCGACGCCGTTGCTCCGGAGACGATGATGGACCCCGAAGCGAGCGCCGCCAATACCCACGTGATTCCGCACGCGGGCAAGATCCTCGCCCTCGAGGAAGGCCATTTTCCGTACGAGATCGGACCCGAGCTCGAGACCCTGCGTTGCCAGGATTACGGCGGCCGCCTCACGAGTCCGTTCACGGCCCACCCAAAGCTCTGCCCGCAAACCCACGAGTTGCACTTCTTCGGCTACAGCCCGGTCGCGCCCTTCCTCACCTACCACGTGCTCGATGCCAAGGGAGATCTGGTCCATACCGCGCCGATCGACGTACCCGGCGCGACAATGATGCACGACTTCATCCTGACGCGAGAGCACGCCATCTTCATGGATCTTCCGGTCGTCTTCGACATCGAGAAGGCGATCAACGGCGGTGTCCCCATCTACTGGGACGAGAACTACGGCGCGAGAATCGGCATCCTGCCCCGCTTCGGCACCTCCGCCGACGTCCGCTGGTTCGAGATCGACCCCTGCTACGTCTTTCATGCGGTGAACGCATACGTCGATGGCTCCCGGGTCGTCGCCGACGTCGGCCGCCACGCGTACATGTGGCGGGACTCGATGGAAGACTTTCCGCCCTCCTTCCTGCACCGCTGGATCTTCGACCTCGAGACCGGCCGCATCACCGAGCAACAGCTCGACGACCGGTCGCACGCCTTCCCGCGGGTCGACGACCGGGTCGTGGGCCTCCCCTACCGCTACGGCTGGGCGGTGGCGTCTCGAGCTGGCTCGGACAGCGACGCGATCGGCGACACCATCGTGCGCTACGACGTTCAGAAGGGAACGAGCGTCGTGCACGACTTCGGCGAGGGACGTCATCCAGGCGAGTTCAGCTTCGTGGAAGCCTCGCCCGGTGCCGCGGAAGACGAAGGCTGGGCGCTCGGATTCGTCTACGACGAGTCGAATGACAAGAGTGAGCTCGTGATCCTCGACGGCAGCAACCCGGCGGCGCCCCCCGTCGCCCGCATCCATCTGCCAGCCCGGGTCCCCTACGGATTCCACGGAAGCTGGATCGCGGACTGATCGGGCGCCACCACCCGAAAGACGCGGGACCAGCCGATCCCGCAAGCGATTGCCCGACAACGGGGACCCGAGATCGGCAGGCCCCCGGCTCCGCTCGGGTTCGCCAGACGGCAGGGAGACGAATGCAGTCCACGCGATCCGACCAGCGGCGTCGCGAAAAATTGTTGGCCTGGTACGACGCGAACGCGCGTCCCCTGCCGTGGCGTCACCGACCCAATGCCTACCGGATCTGGGTCTCCGAGGTCATGCTCCAGCAGACGCGAATCGCCGTCGTCGAGCCGGCCTACCGTCGTTTCCTACGGGCGTTCCCGACGCTCACGGCCCTGGCCAGGGCCGAGGAGGAGGAGGTGCTCGCGCTCTGGTCGGGGCTCGGGTACTACTCGCGCGCTCGCGCTCTCCACCGCGCCGCCCGCCAACTGCACGAGAGGGGCCGGCGTTCCTTCCCCAAGACGTGGGACGAGGCGATCGGTCTTCCGGGAGTCGGCCGCTACACCGCGGCCGCGGTCCTCTCGATCGCCTACGACGCAGCCTACGCGGCCGTCGATGGCAACGTGATTCGCGTCCTCGCCCGACTCGAGCGCCTCGGTCTGCCCGACGGGCGCGGCGAGCCGCATGATTCGCTCGCGCAGCGGCTGCTCGCCCCGGATCGACCGGGCGACTGGAACCAGGCCGTCATGGAATTGGGCGAGACGATCTGCCTGCCGCGCGCGCCGGAGTGCGAACGCTGCCCTCTGCACGAGGAGTGTGCCGCGCACGCCGCCGGCGTCGTCGAGCGGCATCCGCCGCCGAAACCGAGGCGCGCCACCGAGCGGCTGGGACTGGCGGTGACCCTCGTGAGGGATCGGCGGGGCCGCCTCCTGCTCGAACGTGGTGCCTTCGAGCATCTCGACCACCTCTGGCTTCCCCCCGTCCGATCGCTGCCCACCCCACCCGACCGCCCGGCCTTCACGCATGCGATCCTGCACCGCTCCTTCGCGGTCTCCGTCGAGGCCCGTCTGGTCACGGCTGCGGCATTGCGCCAAATGGCGCGCAACGATCCAGCCACCGACGTCGAGCGCCGCATCGTCGACGACGACGAACTCGCCGGCCTCGGACGCTCGTCCCTGCTCACCAAGGCGCTCCGATACGCCCCGGAGGGCGACCCCACCGGGAGACTCTGACGCCCGGCCCTTGCCTCGCACGCAAACAGGCGGCATGTCTCCGGAGCGGATGCAGGAAACCATCGGCATCGACCTCGGCGGCACCAAGATCGAGGGAATCCTCCTCACGGCCGACGGTCGGGTCCGCGAACGCAAGCGCATCCCGACCGAGCAGGAACGAGGCTATGAGCACATCGTCGACCGGATCGTCGCGCTTGCCGAAGAGTTGCGCCGCCAGGCCGCCGGCACACGGCATCTCGGGATCGGCACGCCGGGCTCCCTGTCGTCACGCGATGGGCGCCTCAAGAATTCCAACACCCTCTGCCTCAACGGACGCCCTCTGCGCGAGGATCTCGAGGCCCGTCTTGGCTTTCCGGTGCGCATCGAAAACGACGCCAACTGCTTTGCCCTGGCCGAGGCCCGCCTGGGAGCGGCCCGCGGGGACGACGTCGTCTTTGGCGTCATTCTCGGGACGGGTGTCGGCGGCGGTCTCGTCGTAAACGGGAGCCTCTGGACCGGCCCCCAGCACATCGCCGGGGAATGGGGTCACCACTCGATCGATCCCCGCGGGCCCGGCTGCTACTGCGGGCGGCGGGGCTGTGTCGAGATGTTCCTCGCCGGCCCGGCGCTCGAGCGCGCTCATCGAGAACGCGGCGGCGACGCGCTGCCTGCGGCGGAGATTGCAAGCCGCGCACGCGCCGGGGATGCGTGCGCGGCCGCCGCACTCGACGAATACCTCACCCACTTCGGCTGCGCCCTGGCCAACCTGATCTGCATCCTCGACCCGACGACCGTGGTGCTCGGAGGAGGGCTCTCCAACCTCGACGTCCTCTACGACCGCGGTCGCGACGAGGTCGCCGCCCGGATCTTCAACGACGAGCTGCGGACACCGATTCGGAAGAACCAACTCGGAGACTCAGCCGGGGTCATCGGCGCCGCTCTACTCGCCGCCCCGTAGCGGGCCGCGCTCGCGGATCAGGGAATGCCCGGCATCGCCGACGGCGCCGCCGCCGCGGTTGGGATCTCCACCGGGACGAGCGAGCGGTTCTTGATGCGCTTGCGCTCCTCGAGTTCGGCACGGGCCGCCGCATCCGCTTCCGCCTCGCGTACTTTCTCGATGCGCTCGGCAAGCTCGCTGTCCGCGACCTCGCGGCTCACCTCCACCTCGGCCGAAAGACGCTCGACGTAAGCGCGCACCTCCTCGAGAGCCTGGATGTCGGCGTCCGGGGTCAGGCCCTTGATGGTCTCCTGTAGACGCAGCCGCACCCGGGCATTGGCCAGGCGGGCCATCGCGAGTACCTTCTCCTCGCGCAGCCTGGCGACGTCACCCTGAAAAGCGACCAGGTTCTTCTTGGCCGTTTCCGCCTCGGTGTTGAGTGCCTGCAACTCCGTGGTCAAGCGATCGACCTCCGTTGCGAGCGACTGGCGGCGTCCAATCAGAACGACGGCCACCTCATCGTCGTCCTTCGCCACCGCCAGATCGATCTGTCGATTGAGGCTGCGCAGGGCCTGCGACTCGAGTTCGACCTCGGCAGCGAGCTTACTGCGCATGTAGAGAACGCCAGCGGCCGACTCGCGCAATTTTGCGTACTGGTCGAGACGCGCCTGGATCGCGGCTTCGTAAACCGCCTCCGGATTGCGCCGCTCGCGACGGCCGAGCCAATGGGACAACGTGCCGCGGACGAGGTTCGATACGCGTGCGAGGATTCTCATGGGACATCTCCTTTCTGCCCGACGCCTTCGTCGGCCTTCGCCGTGATGCCGAGCTCCCGCATTTTTTGTTGGAAACTCTGCCGGTACATGCCGACCGATTCGGCTGCCCGGGTGATGTTGCCGCCACTGCGATGCAGGGCCTCCTCGAGGAAACGGCGCTCGAAGTCCTGCACCATGCGCTCCTTGGCCTCACGAAACGTGCTCGCCGTCGCCAGGACCGCCGGAGCGCCCCTCCCTCCCGACGGCGTCGCCAGGACCGCCGTCGCCAGGACCGCCGGAGCGCCCCTCCCTCCCGACGGCGTCGCCAGGACCGCCGGGGCGCTCCTCCCTCCCGACGGCGTGCCGAGGACCGCCGGGGCGCCCCTCCCTCCCGATGGCAGGCCGAGGAGATCGGCGGCCGTGATCTCCACGCCGGAGGAGAGCAGAACGGCCTGCTCGACCGCCGACTTGAGCTCGCGCACGTTGCCCCGCCACTCGTGCGAGAGGGCGGCGCGCAACGCCTCGGCACTGAGCGGACGGGGCTCGCGACCGAAGCGCTTTGCCGCGCCTTCCAAAAACCCCTCGATGAGCAGGGGGATGTCGTCGCGCCGCTCGTTCAGCGGGGGCAGGACGATCTCGATGACCTTCAAGCGGTAGTAGAGATCCTCACGGAAGGAGCCCGCCGCCACCGCCGCTTCGAGATCCTGGTTGGTCGCGGCAAGGACGCGCACGTCGACCCGGATCGAACGGTTTCCACCCACGCGTTCGAACTCCCGCTCCTGGAGGGCACGCAGCAACTTGGCCTGCGTTTCGAGCGGCATGTCCCCGACTTCGTCGAGAAAGAGCGTCCCGCCATCGGCAGCCTCGAATTTTCCTTCGCGGCGTGCAACGGCACCGGTGAACGCGCCTTTCTCGTGACCAAAGAGTTCGGATTCGACCAACTCCTGCGAGAGAGCCGCGCAATTCATCTTCACCATCGGGCGCCCGCGACGAGGAGAGCGATAGTGGATGGCATTCGCCACCAATTCCTTGCCGGTTCCGCTCGGACCGCGCACCAGAACGGTCACGTCCGCGTCGGCGACCTTCTCGATGATGGAATAGACCTCCTGCATCGGCTGGCTCCGGCCCACGATCTGCTCGAAGCCGTAGGCCTCCCGAACCTGTTCGAGCAGGCGCCGGTGGTCGCGCCGCAAGCGTGCGTTCTCGAGGAGTCGGCGAACGATGACGCGAATCTCGTCATTGTCGAACGGCTTGGGCACGTAATCGGCCGCTCCTCGCTTCATCGCCTCGACGGCAACCTTCTCGGAGCCGTAGGCCGTGATCATGACGACGGCGAGGTCCGAATCCACCGCACGCGCGTGCGCCAGGACGTCCATGCCGCTCACGGCGCCCAGGCTCAGATCGGTGACCACGACGTGGAAGGCGCCGGGTTCGATCTTCGCAATGGCCTCCTCGCCACTGTAGGCGACGTCGACGTCATATCCCTCCTTGGTGAGGAGGCCCGCGAGAGCAAGCACGAGGCTCTTCTCGTCATCGACGACCAGGACACGTCCGGCCATGACGACCCTACTCCGGCAGCGGGAGCGTGACGACGAACTCGGTCCCGCACTCCCGCTCGCTGACGACGTCGATCTCTCCCTCGTGCGCTTCGACGATCTTCTTCGAGATCGCCATGCCGAGGCCGGTGCCGTTCTCCTTCGTCGTAAAGAAGGGATTGAAGATCCGATCGATCTCGCCGGGTGGAATCCCGCCCCCATTGTCCCGCACGCGCACACGGACCCGGTGCGGCAATCCGTTCTCGATGAAGAAGTCGATGCGTTTTTCTTCCGTCTCCGGGGGAAAGGAGTCGATCGCATTGTCGAGGATGTTGGTGAACACCTGGCGTAATTTGTCGCCGTCGGCCACCAGGGTCGGCCCACCGATGTAGTTGCGCGCGACGGCGACTCCGGCCGCATCGAGCTTCGCGCGCATCTCGGAGAGCGAGTTGTCGAGGACGCTCGCGAGATTGACCTGCGCGAACTCGATGTCTTCTTCCTTGGCGTACTTGAGAAGGTGGGAGATGCTGCGCTCCACCCGATCGAGCTCCTCTAGAGCCACGCCCGCATACTCGACATTCTCGATCGATCGGGGATCCTCGCCCATCTGCTGAACGAGACTCTTGGCCGCCGCGATGGGGTTCCGGATCTCGTGGGCGATCGAAGCGGACAATTCGTCGATGCTCGCGCGCTTGTCCGTACGCGCCTCCATCGTCTCGCGGCGGACCTCGCGCTCGACGGCAGGATAGAAATACCGGTCCTTCAGCTTCCGCGAACCGAAGACCGCCATGTAGTGCGAGAAGATGCCGATGCCCCAACCCAGGGCCGGCCACAGGAACCACGGGTACCGGGTCGTGAAGATGTTGATCAGTGCGAGCATCGCCATCACGACCAGATAGCCGGTGAGGTGGGAGTAGAAGCCGTATTCGGCGAGTGCCCGACGCCGGGCGCGGCGCAGGATCGACTGCTCGGAGGTCTCCCGCCGCGCGCCGGATCCGTCGACCGAGCCCGACGGCTCCCGCCGACGACCGCGCCGCGAACGGCGGGCATGACGACCCATCGAACGCTCCCGGCGCTCCTCCTGGCGGCGGAATTTTTCGGCCCAGTGTCGCTCCCACTCCGCCTGCCAGCTCACGCGGCGCGACGGCTCGTCCGCACGCGCGGGAGAAGACGGCGCGCCCGCCTCTTCGTCGAGACCGTAGCGCCGGCGGTAGTACCGCATCTGGCGGTTGAAATGCCCAAAGAGCACCAGAGCCAGAATGAAGCCGAAGATGGCTGCCATTGATTTTCGTTCCTTCCCGCCGTTGTCACGGAGTGGTTGCGCAGATGAACGATCGCAAGGTACGTGCCACCGGACGGCGGTCGATTTCCGCCCGGAAACACAGCGGGCGCGACGGCCGTCCGCAGCGATCTTCCTGCGGTGACTCGCGCCATAGTGCAGTAAATCGACTGCGGCCGAAACGGCCCGTGCGGAGGATCCGATGAGCCAGAAGGGGCGAATGGCCGTGACGACGGGCACGCCGTGGGAAGACGTCGTCGGCTATGCGCGCGCCGTCCGGGTGGAGGACCGGGTCTGGATCTCGGGCACCACCGCCACCCTCCCCGACGGCACGATTGCGGGCCCCGGCGACCCCGCCGCCCAGACCCGGCAGACGCTGCAGAACATCGCACGCGCGCTGGAGGGCGTCGGCGCCGGGCTTGCCGACGTGGTGCGAACCCGCATCTACGTCGTCGACATCGATCAGTGGGAAGCCATCGGGCGGGTCCATGGGGAGTTCTTCGCGCACATCCGGCCGGCGACCAGCATGGTCGAGGTGCGGCGCCTGATCACACCGGAGATCCTCGTCGAGATCGAGGCCGAAGCGTGCATCGCCCCGACCTAGCGCGCACCGCCCTCGTCCTGCTGGGCATCACCCTCGGCCTCGGCGCTCTCGAGATCGGACTGCGCACCGCCGGCACCATCCCCGAGGTGGAAAACCCCCTCTACAGTTTCCACCAGAGCGACGCAGCGCTGGGCTGGATCGGCGTCCCCGGCATCCGCCAACGCTTCGTGCGCGACGCCTTCGACGTCCTCATCGAGCACACCGACGAAGGTTTCCGGAAACCGCATCCACCACCACCCGAGCGCGCGCCCCATCAGGTCCTCCTCCTCGGGGACTCGTTCACCTGGGGATGGGGGGTCGACCCGGGCGAAGTCTTTACCGATCGGTTGCAGCGTGCGCTCGGCGACGGGGTGGCCCTTCACAATCGGGGCGTGAACGCCTTCGGAACCTCCCAGCAACTCCTGCTCCAACGGCGCGCGCTCGCGCAGCGCGACTACGACGACGTCGTCCTCGTCTTCACGCAGAACGACTTCACCGACAATCTCGACTCGAAGGCAGGCCGCCGTCCCTACTTTACTGTGGGCGACGACGGTCTCGTCCCACACAACCAGCCCCCCGCGCGGCTCATGAGCCCGGTGGCCGCGTTCGCCAAGCGCAGCCACGCGCTCGCCTGGATCGATCACCGTGTCACCGGCCTGCTCGGCGGCCACGCCGCTCCCGACGGTCCGGCGACGCCCACGAGCAGCGGCGCCGCCGTCGCCTCGCTGGCCGTCCGCATGAACCGCCCGCCGTTTGGTGGCTCGCTGGTGCTCGACTACGCGTACCCCGCGCAGGCGCTCACCACCCCGGTGCGCCTCACGGCGGTGG
>JAPOLW010000170.1 GCA_029976905.1 bacterium
CGCCCCGCGAAGGAACCCGCGCCTTCAAGATTCCCGAGACCGTGGACGAGGAAGAAAAAGGTCGCCGTCTTCGCCAGCTCATCGACCGGCAAGAAGAGATCGGTTTCGAGAAGAACCAGGACCAGATCGGCCGCGAGGTGGAGGTGATGGTCGAGGGCCCGGCGCGCCGTCCTCCCGGCCACGTCTTCGGCAAGACGCAGACCTTCAAGACGACGGTCCTCCCGGACGTCGGCACGCCGCCGGGCGGGTTGGTGCGGGTCCGGGTCGATTCGGCCAGCGCCCACACCCTGCGCGCCACACCGATCTAGCCGTCGCCCGGACGGGCCCGTCCGGCGCGCGCTAGAACGCCTGCCGGGTTCCGAACAGGACCTGGACGTCTTCCTGGTCGCGATCGAGGCGCGTGGCGATCTCGAGGTAGGCCAGTCCGGGAAAGAAGCCCATGAAGTCGTAGAGGACGCCGAACCCGACCCCGCCCGAGAGGGCCCAATGGCGTGGGTCGAGCGCGCGCCCAGCGGAATCGTCCACGTTGCCGGTGTCGAGGAAGAGGCGCAGTTGCGGCCGGCGGTAGGAGAGGAAGTCCAGGAGATTCAGATCGAATTCGGGATGGATCGCACGGCGGACCTCGGCGCGCACGAGGCCGATGTTTCGCGCCAGGCGTGCGTTCACCGAGAGCCCGCGGAGTCCGCGTTGGCCGCCGAGCGCAAACTGCTCCTGGATGGGGATGCCGCGCCGCGAGAAGCTGTTCTCGAAACCGGTGAGTACCTCGAAGGCCGCGATCGTATTGGCGGAGCCCAGCGTCGTGGTCGCGCGCGCGCGGAGGCCGTAGCGTGCGTAGCTATAGCCACCGCCAAAGGAGGGGTCGTAGGCATCGGCGAAGAGGCGAAGCTCGCGCTTTTCGCTGGGATCGTCGAACCAATAGACGTTGGAGTAGTCGTAACGGAGGCCGAAACCTCCGACGCTGCCGCTGTTGCGCACCTCCGGCCGGCTGTCGTCACGGAAGCCCGGTACCAGGCTCGCGATCTGGTAATACGCGAGAATGTTGTGTCGGTAATTGTTGAGATCGTTGCGCTCGCCGAAATGGAAGCGGGGCCCGACGCGAAGGCCCCGGGATCGCTCATTGAAATAGGGCGCGAAGGCCAGGTCCTTCGTGTAGTCATAGCGCTTGCGCAGCAGGAAGAGACCGGCCAGGCCGAATTGTGACGAACTCACGTCGATGTCGGCGCTGTCCAGGACGAACTGGTAGGTCGACCGTGCTTGACGGGGCCGCAGATCCGGGTCCACCCGCGCACGGGGGCCGACGGAGTCGGCCGGTGCGCGCGCCCGCGTGACGTCCGTGCGGATCTCGTCGGCAGGTCGTCCGGTCGCCGCGACCAGCGCCTGGAGAAGGGTCCGGCACGGTCCGTCGAGCTGCTCCACGTACGTGTCCAGAGCCCGCTCGAGGGCCTCCTGGCCGAGGCTTCGATCCAGCCGTGCGAAGGACAGGCGGACGCCCGGCTCCCCGCGTGCGTAGCTGAAGACGCTTTCGCGCAACTCGTCGGCGGTCAGGGAGTTCTCGAAAAATGCGTCCGCAAAGGGAATCTTCGGTGCCGACTCGAACCGGTCGACGATGGCGAAGAAGTCCAGCCAGCGGATCCACTCGTGCACGCTGCGGTGATCGGGTTCGGAGGCGGCGACGAAGCGGGCGGCGAGATACCAGGCGACGCCTTGTTGGACCCAATTCCGATCCCCGGGGCTTTCGCACGCCAGGGTGTAGGGACGCAGGAGGTCCGCATAGACAGCCTGCGCGATCTGCGCGCCGTGGAAGCCCTCGAGCACGGGATGCACGTGCAGAGCCCGATCCGAGAGGATGAGGGGCGCGTCACTCTGGGAGGCGAGGTTCCAGCGCAGGGGGATCTGCGCCACGGTCAGGTCGGCGGGGGCCGCGAGTGTCGACGGTCTTGCCCGGAGGGCGCGTTCCACCAGGTCCCGGAAGCGTTCGTCGGGCGCGGGTTCGGGGCCGATGCGGCGCGTGCGTGGCTCGTCGGGTTCGACGAAGCGCAGGCGGGTTCCGTCGACGTCGCTCTCGATGATGTTGGCATCGAGCGGAGCGAGAAGCGCGAGGTTGCGCAGCTGCCGGGCCTCGACCCGCAGTCGGCCGCTGTGCCCCGCGACGAAGAGTTCCCCGCCCAGGACTGCGGTCCGGGGGACGGGAACCTCGACGGTTGCCGTTACGTCGACGGCGGGCGGTGCCCACTCGATCTGCCAACGGCCGCTGCGGTCGCGCGCCACGAGATAGGGATGCCATCCGCCGACCGCCGCGAATCCCTGCTCCGTGACACCAAAGGGTCCGAAGCGCTGCGGTGCTTGGGTACGGAATGCGATGTCGACGGCATCCGCCGGGGTGTCCCGGGTGGGAAGATCGACCTGGAGAATTGTTTCGGGGCCGAGACCAGAGGGCGAGAGAAGTCGATGCGCGAGCGCCTCGCCGGTGGGTAGAGAGACGCTCTCGACCTCGATTCCACCTGGATGGAAGATCCCACGCGGGTAGACCCAACGGCGGGTAATGTCGTCGATTTCCGCACCGTCGGCGCGAAAGCGGTTTGGATAGAGGTGGAGCAGCAGCCGCCCGTCGCCGGGAGGAAAGGCGATCCGGATCGTTCCTCGGACCTCTCCGCGGTCGGGTTCGAGGATCGCCTCGAGCGTATAGTGCGCGGCATCGGCCGACCCCATGCTGCTCGAGGCCAGGAGCAGAACCGCCAGGACCGCGACGCGCACCATGTCCAGAGCCTTAGCCGCCGTGCGCCCTTCGGGAAAAGGCCGGGCTGCCCGGAGGGTCGATCGTGGGGAGGGGAAAACGCCGGGATGGCCCGGAGGGTCGATCGTGGGGAGGGGGCCGAATCGCCCAACGGCGCCCACGTGGACGAAGTGCGAGTACATCCCTAAGACTTCGATACATGGGCGCGGGGGAGGAGTCTTCGCTCAAAAAAACACTACGTTGGGACGGCCTGTTCTGGCGTCGACTCGCCTATGCCGCGGCCGTGCACGGCCCCGGGTGGTTCAAGAGGGGTGCGCCTCCGCTGGTGGGCGCGATCCTCTTCGGGCTCATCGGCCGCAACCGCCGCTCCGTCGTTCGAAACCTGGAGCCGGTCCTCGGGCGGCGCGGGTGGTGGAAGGACCGTGCCGCCGGGCTGCGGACCTTCGTCGAGTTTGCGCGCGTCTTTCAGGAGACTCTCGAGTCCGAGGGTCAGGGGCTGCGGGGAGCGGATCTCGCCGACGCGCTCGGAATCGATCTCGACTTCCAGTCCCGGGGCGGATTCGACCTGGAGCAGCTTTTCGCGCACGACCGCGGTCTCGTGGTTCTGACGTCGCACTTCGGTTGCTGGGAGATGGGCGCACGCGTGATGCAGCGGCTCGACCGGCCCGTCAATCTCGTGATGGCGTCGGAGGCGAACGAGACGGTGGATGACTTTGCCGTCGAGAAGAGGGAGCAGCATGGTCTGCGGGTCATCCATTCCGATCGCTCGCTCTTCTCCTCGGTCGAGATGGTTCGTGCATTGCGTCGCGGTGAGATCGTCGCGATCCAACTCGATCGCTCCGTGCCGGGTCAGGTGACCGAGGAGATCGATTTCTTCGGCCGTCCTGCGCCCTTCCAGTTGGGACCCTTCATGCTCGCAAAGCTCGCGGGTGTGCCTCTGTGGCCGGTATACGTCGTGCGCCTCGGACGGCGTCGCTTCCGGTTTCTTCCGGAGCCATTCCACTGGATTGCGCGCGACGCCGATCGTGAAGAGGTGCGACGGGTCATGCAGGCCGTCGTGGGGCGCTTCGAGCAGAATGTGTTGGCCTACCCCCACCAGTGGTTCCAGTTTCACGACGTCTGGGATGGTGGTAAGTGAGCGCGATGCGGGCGCTCCAGATCCCGGCAGAGGGCGGCGAGAGGGAGATTCTCTTGCTCGTCGGTGCGCCGCCTGCCGGTCGCGCACGGCTCTTTTTCAATCGGCTCGTCTTCCGGGGCATGGTCTTCGTCTGCGGCTTCGTCGCGGTGATCGTGCACGCTTTCAGCCATGCGCAGGCGTGGCGCTGGGTGCGTCTTTCGGCACGCGCTCTCGCGGTCGCCACGGGGGTGCGCGTGACGGTGTTGGGCCTCGAAGACCTGCCGGACGGCCCCAGCATCATCACGCCCAACCACGCCAGCCACTTCGACATCGCCGCACTGCTCGCCTACCTACCGGGCCACAATCGCTTCGCCGCCAAGAAGGAACTCTTCCGCGAGCCGATCCTGGGCATGGCGATGAAGACGCTCGGCATGATTCCGATCGACCGGGAGAATCCGGCGGCGTCGATCGAGCGGTTGAATCGACTCGAGGCGCGCGGTCGCGACGCGTTCTCGCTGGTGATGTTTCCCGAAGGGACGCGATCGGGCGAGGAGGGCCTGCGGCCATTCAAGAAGGGCGCCTTTGCGCTGGCCTTGCGGCTTGGCCGGCCGATCGTTCCGATCGCCATCCACGGCACTTCGGGGGTGATGCCCCCCGGACGCTATCTTTCGATCCATCCCGGTACCGTCGTCCTGGAGATTCTCCCGCCGATCGAAACGCGGGGCCGCGGGCCCGAGGATCGCGATCGACTGGCCGAGGAGACTCGCGCCGCCATCGAAACGCGACTCGCGCGCGCAAGAGACGCCGGCGCGTGACCGGGCCGCGCGTGGCGGCTCTGATTCCGTGCCTCGACGTCGAAGAGACGATCGTCGAGGTCGTGCGCGGAGCACTCGAGCGGGTCGATCATGTTCTGGTCGTCGACGACGGATCGCGCGACCGCACGGCGGCGCTCGCCGCGTCGGCGGGAGCGGACGTCCTGCGGCAGGGGCGCAACCGGGGCAAGGGCGCGGCCTTGCGGGCGGGTCTGCAGCGGCTGCGCGCCGGTGGGCATACCCATGCATTCAGCGTCGATGGAGACGGCCAACATCTCGCCGCCGAGATGCCGGCGCTCCTCGAGGAGGTTCGCCGGTCACCCGAAGCCCTGGTTCTGGGCGTGCGTCGACGGAGCCCGGACCAGGAGGTCGCCGGTCTGCGCCGCTTCGGGAACGGCTTCGCCGACTGGTGGGTCGCATTCGCGGCCGGCCGGCCGTTCCCCGACACGCAATCGGGATTTCGCGTCTACCCGATCGACGCCACGCTCGCGCTGGGAGCGCGGGGAGATCATTACGAATTCGAGAGTGAGATCCTGATCCTGGCCGGGCGGCGCGGCATGCCGGTGCGCTCGCGGGAGATTCGGGTGTACTACCCGGCACCGGCCGATCTGGTCAGTCACTATCGCCCCTGGATCGACACGATCCGGATCATCCGGATGGTGGTTCCGTTCGTGGGTGGTTGGCGACGCTAGTCGGCTGGCGGGAAGGCCTGGCTCCCCGGGGGTGGGATCTGGGCGCGCTCGATACCGCATGATATCTCTTCCCAGGATGTCCCGGCGTACCCTTCGCGTCCTTCTGGTCTCGGCCAACACGGAGAAACTCCCCGATCCCATCTTTCCGCTCGGAGCGGCCTACATGGCCGCCGTCGCGGCGCGGGAGGGGCACACGGTGGACACGCTGGACCTTTGTTTCCTGGACGATCCGGCGCAGAGCACCGAGGCGAAGCTACGCGGATTCGAACCCGATGTCGTCGGCATCTCCCTGCGGAACCTCGACTCCTCCTCCTACCCCGAGAATACGTCCTACATCGACGACTACCGCGCGCTGGTCGCGGCGATCCGTCGGCATAGTTCCGCCTTCGTCGTTCTTGGTGGCGCCGGCTTCACCGTCATGCCCGGGACGATCCTGACCGCCCTGGGTGCCGATGCCGGGGTCGTCGGTGAGGGAGAGCAGGCGTTTCCCTGGCTCCTGGGTCGTCTGGCCGATGGACTGGAACTCACGTCCACGCCCGAGATGGGGTGTGAGCCGGTCGGTCCGGGCGTTCTCGTGACGCCCGTGACCCGCATCCGCAGTCTGGACGTCACCGGCGTGCCGATGCGCGAGCGCTTCGACATGCGGGCCTACTACGAGCGCGGTGGCTCACTCAACATCCAGACCAAGCGTGGTTGCATGTTCGAGTGTGTCTTCTGCAGCTACCCTTTGATCGAAGGTTCGAAGGTCCGCATGCGCAGCGCCGAGACCGTCGTCGATGAGATTCAACAGATGCGCGAAGAATTCGGCATCCGACATTGGTTTTTCGTCGACAACATTTTCAATCTCCCCATGCGTCATGCGAAGAGCATCTGCGAGGAGATCGTTCGCCGGGAACTCGATGTGGAGTGGTCCGGGTATTTGAACCCCAAATTCATCGACGCAGAGCTCTGTGCGCTGATGCAACGCTCGGGGTGCAAGGCGATCGAGTTCGGCACCGACGCCGGTTCGCCAACGATGATCGAGAATCTCAAGAAGGAGTTCGACGTCGGGGATCTGAAACGCACCTCGCGCCTTTGTCACGAGCACGGGCTCAACTTCTGCCACAGTTTGATTTTTGGAGGGCCGGGCGAAACCCACCAGACGGTGACCGAAACGCTCGCGTTGATGGACGAACTCGAGCCGACGGCGGTCATCGCCATGACGGGGATCCGGATTCTGCCTGGCACGGGCATGGTGGATCTCGCCTTGCGTGACGGTCAGATCGACGCCGACGACGATCTGCTCTACCCCCGATTCTACATCGCCCCGACCTTCGAGGGGGACATGATCGACCGCGTCGAGCGGCACGCCCGGGCGCGCCCGAATTGGATCGTTCCCGGCAAGAGCGTTCGCACGAACGTCGCCGTTTTGCAGAAGCTCCGCGAACGACGCCACAAGGGGCAGCTCTGGCGATTGCTCGGTCCGACCCGGCCCGGGAAGAGCCCGCGCACGCCGGCGACGCTCTGATCGGAGGCCCGGGGGCTCAGATCGGAAACGGCCAATTGCCGTGGATCAGGCCGCCGTCGATCTCCAGGACCTTCCCGGTCACGTAACTGGACGCGGACGAGGCCAGATAGACCGCTCCGATCGCGATGTCCTCGACTTCACCGAGGCGTCGCATGGGCGTGAGGTCTTCCATCTGGCGGCGCGAGTCCTCGTCGAGGAAGGGTCCGAGGGCGGAGGTATCGACCGACCCGACGCCGATGGCGTTCACCCGGATCCGGGGTGCGAATTCCATGGCGAATTCCCGGGTCATGAAGCTGAGGGCGGATTTCGCGGTCCCGTAGGCGACGAACCCCGACATGGGAATACGGCCCGCCGCGGAGGAGATGTTGACGATGGAGCCGCCGTCCCCGTCGAGCATGTGCGGGATGGCGAAACGACTCATCAAGAACGCGGTGGTGACGTTGAAGTGGAAGGCCTCTTCGAAGGCCTTCTCGCTCGTCCGCAGCGCCGGAACCGGTGGGTATCCCCCCGCGTTGTTCACGAGGATGTCGATCCTTCCGAACTCCTCCATGGTGCGCGCGACCATGTTCTCGAGCTGGTCGCGATCCATGACGTCGCAGGGCAGGGCGAGAGCCCGTCGCCCCATCGAGCGGATTTCCGAGGCG
>JAPOLW010000171.1 GCA_029976905.1 bacterium
TACCTCCTGCGCGAGCCCCAGAAGAAATTCCCCCATACCCACCCGGGACACCTCTTCAGCATCAAGCGCGGCTCTGCCAAATACGTCTGGTCCTCCGGCGGACACCACGAGTACTACGACCTCGCCGGGGATCCCGAGGCGCACCAGAACCTCTATGCCGACGGCCCCGCTCCCGCCACCGAGGCCGAACGCCTCGCCGCCTGGCGCAAGCAATACGGCCTCGAGGTCGTCGAGCAGGAAGAACTCGACCGCGTCACTCGCGACCGCCTGAAGGCCCTCGGCTACATCGATTGACCCGGGCCGCGGCGCCCGCGCGCGCTCCTAGCGCGGTCGCGGCGGAACGATGGGAGGGAAGTCTTTTTCCGCTCGCAGAATGGCTTCGCCGATGACGCGCGGATCCCAGGGATCCTCCTGGCCATCGCGGGCCGCGATCTCGGTGCGCTGCCAGGAGAGCAGGGACACCCGGTTGCCGGAGATGAGAAAGGTTCGCCCCGTGATCCCGCTCGCTTCGTCACTGCAGAGCCAGATGATTGCGGGGGAGACCTTCTCGGGCGCCGCCGCCTTCTTCGCCGCCTCTTTGGTCTCCTCGGGATAGAGGTCCTCGGTCATGCGCGACCACGCTCCGGGCGCGAGAACATTCACCGTGATGCCGTACCTACTCGCCTCGGGATAGAGACAGCGCGCAAAGCCCGCAATACCGGCCTTGGCCGCTCCATAGTTCGTCTGCCCGAAATTGCCGAGCAAGCCCGACGTCGAACTGGTCAGGATGATGCGCCCCCCGCGGGCCTGTTCGCGCATCTGGTCGTACGCGGCCTTCGTGACCAGATAACTCCCGCGTAGATGGACGTCGACGACGAGATCCCACATCTCGTTCGTCATGTTCTTGAACGACTTGTCGCGCAGGATACCCGCGTTGTTGATGCAGATGTCGAGACCACCGAAGGCCTCGGTGGCTTTCGCCACCATCGCGGACGCGTGTGCCTCGTTCGACACGGAGCCGTAGTCGGCCACCGCGCGCCCTCCCGCCGCCTCGATCTCGGCCACGACCTGGTCCGCCATGCCTTGCCCGGAGCCGGTTCCATCGCGCGCCCCGCCGAGGTCGTTGACGACCACGGCCGCACCCTCTCGTGCGAGAAGAAGGGCGTGCGCGCGACCGAGCCCACCGCCCGCACCCGTCACCAGCGCCACCTTGCCTGTGAGAAGTCCCATGATGACTCCTGGTTATTCGGGACGCCCGAGAGGTGTCAATCCGAACGCCGGATCGACGCGGGACGACCACCGTGCGTGTCCACGGGGAACGGACCGAGCCCCGGGAAGGCCCCGTCGATTGCGCTTGACGGGGCAAGGAAGCCATGCTGGTACGGTGCACTCTGCACCCATTGTCCTGGAGGCTGCTGTGAACGTCCTGCGAATCCCTTCCTCGCAATCTACTCTGCGCGTCGTCCTCGCCCTGGGCTGCGTCGTCCTCGCTCTGGGCTGCGGTGAGGGAGCCTCCTCCGGAGACACGCCCGGCGCCGCAGGCGCCCCCGGGCCGCTCGTCGACGTGGCCTGGCTCGCCGCACGGCTCGACGACGACAGCGTGCAGATTCTCGATGCGCGAACGAACCCGGCGGATTTCGCTGACGGCAGGATTCCGGGGGCGTTGGCGCTCAGCCCCTACGAGCTCGCCACCACCGTCGACGGCGTCGGCGCTCAGATCGCACCCGCCGCCCGGGCCGAATCCCTGCTCCGCGAGAGAGGATTGCGCGAGGGGACGACCCTGGTCGTCTACGGCAACTCACCCGAGTTCGACCCCACCCGGGTGGTCTGGGCTCTGTCGTACTACGGGCACGAACGTGTCGCGTACCTCGACGGCGGCTGGCCGGCGTGGCTCGCCGACGGGCAGCCCGTAGAGACGGGTGCCGTGAGCAAGACGCCTTCGGAGTATCGAGTCGACATCGACGAGACGATCCGGGTCACCGGCACCTGGATCCTCGCGCAACTCGGCGAAAGTCCGGACGAGACGACCTCGATCCAATTGGTCGACGCGCGCGATCCCGCCGAGTACCGGGCGGGCCGGATCCCTGGAGCGATCTCGATTCCCTGGCAGGCGAACCTCGACGGGGGCTTCCTGCGGCCCCCCAGCGAGGTCGGGGCACTGTACGAGGGTCTCGACCGGTCGAAGACCACCGTCGTCTACTGCCTGGTCGGCTGGCGCGCCTCGTTTACGTGGATGACGCTCAACTGGCTGGGCTTCGAAGACGTGCGCCTCTACGACGGAAGCTGGGTGGAGTGGGGTGCACGCCCGGACCTTCCAATCGAAACCGACGACGGGACTTCCTAGCCGGCAGCCCGCTCGACCAGCGCCGCCGACGACTACACGACGCCGAAGGCCAACATGGCGTCGGCCACCTTGATGAAGGCTGCGACGTTGGCACCCCGAACGTAGTCGTTGTACCCGTCACCCTCCCCACCACCGTGCTCGACGCACCGATCGTGAATGCCCTTCATGATGGAGCGCAGAGACTCCTGCAGTTCGTCCTCGGTCCAGGATCGCCGCTCCGCGTTCTGGCTCATTTCGAGGCCGGAGACAGCCACCCCACCGGCGTTCGCCGCCTTGCTCGGTGCAAAGAGGATCCGGGCTTTCGTGAAGGCATGGATTCCATCCTGCTCCGTCGGCATGTTCGCGCCCTCGGATACACCGCGGAGACCGTTGTGGATGAGCGTCTCCGCCTCGGCGGTCGAAATCTCGTTCTGCGTGGCGCACGGGAAGGCCAGATCGGCAGGAACCTTCCAGGGCCGCTCTCCGGCGACGTACTCGCAACCGAAGTGCTCCGCATACTCGGTGAGACGACCCCGGCGGACGTTCTTGAGGTCCATGAGGTAGGCGAGCCTCTCCGCGTCGATCCCGTGCGGATCATGCACGAACCCACCGGAATCCGAGGCCGTCACCACTTTCCCGCCGAGCTGATTGATCTTCTCGATCGCGTATTGGGCGACATTTCCCGATCCCGAGACCAGGCAGGACTTGCCCTCCACCGAATCACCAATCCGCTCCAACATGTACTGCATGAAATAGACGGCCCCGTAGCCGGTCGCTTCGGGGCGAATGCGACTGCCGCCAAACTCTATCCCCTTGCCCGTCAGGACGCCAACGAAGCGATTCGTGATGCGCTTGTATTGCCCGAAGAGAAATCCGATCTCACGCGCCCCGACCCCGATGTCTCCCGCCGGGATGTCGGTATCTTCGCCGACGTGACGATAGAGCTCCGTCATGAAGCTCTGGCAGAAGCGCATGATCTCGTTGTCGCTCTTGCCCTTCGGATTGAAATTCGAGCCTCCCTTGCCTCCACCCATGGGAAGGCCGGTCAGGCTATTCTTGAACGTCTGCTCGAACGCGAGGAATTTGAGAATGCTCTGGTTCACACTGGGATGAAAGCGGAGGCCACCCTTATAGGGACCAATGGAATTGTTGTTCTGCACGCGCCAGCCGCGCTGCACCCGGACGTTGCCCCGGTCGTCCTCCCAGCAGACCCGGAAGCTCACCACCCGATCGGGCTCCGCCATGCGACGCAGGATCTGCGCCTCGTGGTAGACCTCCTTGTCGGCGATGTAGTCAAAGATATTGACGGCGACCTCATAGACCGCCTGGTGGAACTCGTTCTCGCCGGGATTCCGGCGCTTCAAGCCCTCCATGAACTGCTCCAGATTGACGTGATCAGAAACAGCCACTGCTCTTCTCCTTCTGGGGCCCCACTCCCACGGCCCTCCGTGGGCTGGTCAACCCTCTTCGCATTCTCTCCCGCTGAACCCGTCTTTGCACATGCGGCCTCTGCGTCGAAGCGTTCAGACGTCGGCGCCGCGATGCCGCGCCAGAAAACGAACGGCGCTGCGTAATCTGCGTTCCAACCAGGACATCGGGGCGTGCGTCGACTCCTCCTCCTCGAGGCTTTTCTGCGCGTAGTCGATCGCCCGACCGTAAAGGTATTCCAGCTTGCGGTCGCGCCGGGCGAGCAGGCACTCGAGTTCATAGACGTCGTCGCCGCTGAGGGCGTGGCCAGCCTGGATGTGCTCGGGGAGTGGCCGGTCGGTGTAGATCGTGATGTCGTGGGGGATCATCTGGAGCTTTGGCCGCTCCCGCGTATACAGGTACATCGCAAAGGATCTGCGGCTGCGACCACGCTCCGACTCGGGGAGGACGATGCGCCGGAACCCGTGCCAGGAGTGATCGCTCGTCTCGAAGACGACGCACCGATTCAGACGCGGGGACACCGTGGTGATCGCGTTCTCACTGGGGTGGAGCCAGGGATTCGTGTGCAATTCCAGAGCTCCGCCCCAGGCGTCGTCCCACTCGTCATTCAAATACAGCAGCAGATTCAGACGTCGATGGAGCCGACTCTTTGGGTGCATGTTGAAGTCGATGTGGGGGTCGAGCTCCATGCCGTGCAGATTCTCGTGGGTTCCGCCCCCGAAATAGTCGGGGTCGAAGAGAAGATCGGGAATGCCGGAGATCCGCGAGAGAAGATCCAGGAACTCCTGCGAGCGCAAGCCAGCGTCGAGCGCCGCAAACGACGGGCCGAGCGCGGGCACGTTCTCGTGCCAGGCCTTGCCCAACTCTTCCCACTCGTTGCGGAATCTCTGCTCGTCGTAGGCAGGGAATTCGTCGACGAGTCGCCGCGCGAGGTCGGGGGCGAGGAAGTCGTCGAGGACGACGTGGGGAAAGGGCCTGGCGTTGCGAAAGGAGGCACGGAATTCGCCCGCTCGCTCAAGGATCGAGGTATCGACGATGCCCGCCACCGCAGGCCGGGGTACCACGGCCGGTCAAGGAGTCAAGCTCGTGCTGCCGCGGGCGTTCCTCAGTTCGACCGCAGACGTTCACGCAAGAGGCGCATGCCCATCCGCTCCAGGCCCAGCCGCTCGAACTCGCGCCGTCCCGTGTCGCCGCCGTAGAACGTTCGCTCGAAGTCGCGCTGATGGGCCGAATCAGGCGTGATCGCGCGCAATTCCTCCCCGTCGAGCGCCGCATGGCAGATGAGGTACTGGACACCGGCACCGAGAGACTCCAGCCGCTTGCGGTTGTGGGTGAGCCCGGCCCCCTCGGCGAAGCTCAGGGAGTCGGCGCAGAACCCGTCGAGGATCGGGAAGCCATCGGCCTCCAGACCATCGACGAGCGGCTCGAGAAGTGCGGCGAACCCGGCCATTCCCTGCCGGGCGAGCGCCTCCTCCTCGGGCCGCACGACGAAGACCGGCACACGATACTCGGCGGCGAGGGCATGATAGACGGGCACGAAGCGTGGGTGGAAGACGGTCCCCATGTGGCTGTCGAGGTGCGTCACGTCGACGCCCGACGCGAGCGCCAACTCGATCTGCGCGCGCAACTCCGTGTAGACGTCCTCCGCCGTCGCGCGCTGACCGACCTCGGCAGAGGTGCGTGGCAGGCATCCCTCGTCGTCGACGAGAGAGGGAACGGCGGCGGCGCCTGCGACGGGACGCCAGCGGTACTGCTGCCACTCCGCGTTGAGCGTGAGGTGGACTCCGAGATCGAGTTCCGGTTCGCGGGAGGCGATTTCGGCCGCCTCGGAGAACCACGGACACGGGACCATGATGCTGCCGCACGTCGCGATCCCCCGACGCAGCGCTTCGAAACCGCCCACGTTGGCCGCGTGGCACATCCCGAGATCGTCGACGTGCACCACCACGACCCGGGCGTCTTCGTCGTACCCCAGTGTCCGCGCCAGATTCGACATGAGCGCTGGCCTACGACATCGCTCTGCGGGGCGCCAGTGCCGATCCCCCGGAGACACCGCCGTGGTCCCGGGCCCGGCGGGCCGGGCCGGGCCACGACCCGGCCGTTGCGACCGCACGCCGGCCACCAGAGCCGGGCGAAAAACGGTGCCGTTCGGGCTATGGTGGCAAGCCCAAGGGAATGTTGGATTCCCTACGAGGTCACGATGCCGAAGATTGCCTTTCTCGGTGCGGGCAGCACCGTCTTTGCCAAGAACATCCTGGGAGACGTCCTCCTACGACCCGCACTGCACGAATCCCGGATCGCGCTCTACGACATCGACCCCCAGCGGCTCGAAGACTCCCGACGCATGATCGAAGCGATCGACCGAAACGAAAATCAGGGGCGTGCGTCCATCCAGACCCACCTCGGCGTGCCGGCTCGGCGCGAGGCCCTGCGCGACGCCGACTACGTCGTCAACGCCATCCAGGTCGGGGGTTACGAGCCGTGCACGGTGACCGACTTCGAGGTGCCCCGCCGCTACGGCCTCCGCCAGACCATCGCGGACACCATTGGAATCGGAGGACTCTTCCGTGCGCTGCGAACCCTCCCCGTGCTCCTCGACATCGCACGCGACATGGAAGAGGTTTGTCCCGACGCCTGGCTCTTGAACTACACCAATCCAATGTGCGCGGTGACCGCGGGGCTCCTCCAGGGCTCGAGCGTGCGCACGATTGGCCTCTGCCACAGCGTCCAGATGTGCGTTCCGTCCCTGCTCTCCACCCTGGGACTCGAGACGCTCCACCCCCCCGACCAGACGCAATGGGAGATTGCCGGCATCAATCACCAGGCGTGGCTCCTGCGCCTGGAGCACGACGGCATCGACCTCTACCCCGAGATCCGCGCGCGGGCGCGCACCCATGTCGACCGTGTGGCGAACCGTGGCGGCGGGACCTGGGCCCGGGCACGCCTCGAGGAACTCGGCATGCCCGCCTCCGAACCCTGCTACGCCCACCCCTTCTGGGCCCTCGGCGCAAAGGCCCGGGGCGACATCGGGGAGGCCGAGGCTCGCGATCTCATGGTCGCCTGCGACCTCGTCCGGCTCGAGCTCCTCTTCCGCTTCGGCCACTACCTGACGGAATCGAGCGAACATACGGCCGAGTACACCCCCTGGTTCATCAAGTCCCACCGACCCGAACTCATCGACCGTTACAACATTCCGCTCGACGAGTACCCGCTGCGCTGCGTCCATCAAATCGACGCCTGGGAACGGCAACGCGCCGCCCTGGTCGAAGATCCGTCTCTGGGCCACGTTCCCTCGAACGAATTCGGGGCCTACATCATCGAAGCCATGGAGACGGGAGAGCCCTATGAGGCGGCCTGCAACGTCCTCAACGAGGGCTGGATCGACAACCTTCCTGCCAACGCCTGTGTGGAGGTCCCCTGCCGGATCGATGCACGCGGCGTCCATCCGCGGGCGATGGGCGCCCTGCCCGAAGCCTGCGCAGCCCTGAACCGGACGAACGTCGGGCCGCAGATCCTGGCGGTGGAGGCCGTCCTGCGCGGATCCCCGGAGCACGTCTATCAGGCGGCTCTTCTCGATCCGCATACGGCGGCCGAACTCCCGGTGGACGAGATCGTCGCCCTGTGCGACGACCTCATCGAGGCGCACGGAGACTGGTTGCCCCCGGCCCTACGCGCCCGACCCTGAGGAGTGTCCCCGGCGGCGTCTGCTTGCCGCCGGCGCCCCGCGTCTCCGCGCGGTCGTCGATCTTCCCGCGCACGTCCACGAGCACCC
>JAPOLW010000172.1 GCA_029976905.1 bacterium
GACGAGCCTCTCGACGAGAACACCCCGCCAGGAGACGACTTTCTGGCGCGCCTCTGCGTCGCCTGGGAGGCCGAGGCCGCCCGTGTCCGCGACCTCGGCGTCCGGCTCGTGGCACCGCGCATCGGCATCGTCCTCGGCGATGGCGGCGGGGCGCTCGAGCGGATGGTCCTCCCGTTCCGGCTCTTTGCCGGGGGCCCGATCGGCAACGGCCGGCAATGGCTCTCCTGGGTGCACCGCAACGACGTCGTCGCTCTGCTCGTCGATGCGCTGGCCAACGAGCGACTGTCGGGCCCCGTGAACGTCGTTGCTCCCGACCCGCGCAAGATGTCCGACTTCTCCCGTGCTCTCGGCGCAGCGCTGCGTCGTCCCTCCTGGATTCCGGTCCCGGGGTTCGCACTCCGCATCGCCCTGGGCGAGATGGCGGACATGTTGTTGACCGGACAGCGGGTGGTACCGGCGGCCGCGGAGGCCGCGGGCTACCGTTTTCGCTACCCGGTTCTCGGCGACGCTCTCGCCGAAATCCTTCATCGCTAGGGCCGGCTCCGCGGCCCACGATCGACCCAAGGAGCCTGGAATTTCATGCAACGTTTGATCTCGATCGTGGTCTTGCTGCTGCTGCTACTCGTGGTCACGCCGGTGGTCCTGCACTTCGGCCAGAAGCAGCACAACGACCTCGAGATTTCGTGGACGGAGATCGCGCCGGCGGGTTCCGTTCCCGGGGTCGCGTTCGGGTCGGCCGCGGCCCTTCTCATGCAGACCGAGCTCGACGGGACGACCGGCTGGCGCCCCAATGACCTCATCGTCTGGGGGCCCACGGTGATGGCGGACAACAACGCCAACCGCCAACTCGGCATCCTTCAGGGGCTCCGGGAGACCGTGCGGGTCTTCAAGGATCACCTCACGAAGATCTCTTCCGACGAATTCGACCAAAACCTCGTCGAGGCCGACAATCTACTTCGTAACGATCCGGAGAAGTGGATGTTTCCCGCGGCCGAGGATCGCTACGGCAAGGCCGTCGAGCGGCTCCAGGCCTACGTGTCGGGGCTGAAGACGGAGCCGCCTACCTCCAAGCCGATCAACGCACGCAACGTCGAGTTGATGCGTCTCATCCAGATCTGGAACGATCTTCTGGGGGCGGCCCATGCCGACCTGCTGCGCGACGACCTCGCCTGGCTGCGGATCGACGACGTCTTCTACCACACCTCGGGCCTGTGCCACGTGATGGCGCACATGATTCCCGCCATCGAAATCGAGTACGCCCGCGAGATCCAGGCGCGCGAGATCCTCGGCACGCTCTTCGACGACGCGCGGGCTCCGCTCGAGCGTTGCGCGCTCATCAAGCCGATCATCGTCTTGAACGGTGGCGACACGAGCTTCCTCGCCAACCAGCGGCGCAACCTCGATGCCTACGTCACCGAGGCTCGCCAGAAGTTCTATTCGATTCGCGAAGAACTCGACAAGTGAAGCCGGACTCCGCGCGCGGCGGCGCCCGTCAGCGACCGAGTGCGAAGACCAGATTGCCCAGCAGGGCGATGGCGAAGTAGGTCGCCACGACCGCGGCCCCACCGTAGTCCTTCGCCATGCGCTGACCGAAGATCAGGGCGAGCAGCGACAGCGTCGCGAAGCGGATGCCCCAGCGGGCCAGGAACCCGCCCGAGACGAAGCTGAACGTCACCAACCCGAGCCCGCAGAATACGCCGGCGGCCACCTCGAGTGCCGTCAGTGCCCAGAAGAGCGGCCCCATCATCCCCTGCAAGGTCGGCGCCTGCGAAAAGGCCTCCTGCATATAGGCCATGTTTCCCTCCGAATCGACGACCTTGTTCAGTCCCGACTGAAGGAAGACGATCGCGAAGAAGGCGATCACCGCAAAGCGGGCAAAGGTGAGAAAGGCCGGGTCCACGGCCAGCGTTCCAACGGTTTCCATGCATCCAACTCCTTTGCGCGCCAGCTTTACGAACGGTGGGCGGCGGGGTCAACCGACGCCCGAACCTAGGGGCCGGCCAGGACCTTGAGCGCGACGTCGGCCGGGAAGGTTCCCGGCCGTGGCTCGGTCGACGTGAATGGGCGATCCTGCAGCCCGCCGTTTGGGGTGACGCGGTATCCATCGACGCGCCCAAGGCCGCCGAGGGAAACGAAGACGACCCGTTCGGTGTCTCCACCCACGGGTGTGAATTCGAGCCAGGCGAGTCCGGTCGGGTACGAGGCGGGGGCGGTGAAGGTCAGGGTCTCGCTCGACGCGACGATCATGCCGGTTTCGTTGAGCGTATAGGAGGAGACGCCGCCGTCCTGGAAGAGTGCGCCGTAGATGCGACTGCGGTCGGGGGGGATCAGGATCGAATTATAGAAGCCCTGGATGGGCGACTCGCTGTTGGGGAACGCCGGCAGATCGCTGAACTCGTCGATCGTCCAGGCACCCAGTCGCTGGGCGCCCTGTTCGACGGCATAGAGGACTCCGACGTCGCCGCCGGGGGGCGGGTCGGGAAATTCCCGGACGTCGACGCGGCCGGGGAAGTTCACCAGGAAGAAGGTCGCCGTGGGGGTGGGTTCCGGTGTGGGCTGGCCCTCGACCGGTGTGGGCGACGGCGTCGGCGTCGGGAAGTTGATCGGGGTCGGGGTCGGCGCCTCTGCCGGGAGGCTGCCGTCGGCTTCGCGAGGGAAGCGGTACATGCGTTGCACGGCGGTGTCCGAGGCCCAGGCGTAGAGGGAGTCGATGGCGACGCCCTCGAACTGCACGATGCCGGCGCTGGTTCCCTGAGACGCGGCGTAGCCGGGGAGCTCTCCCCCGTCGCCCAGGGGATACGCACCGATTCGGCTGGGATTGTCGAGCGATCCGGATTGGCCGGTTTCGGCGACGTAGAGCGTGTAGGTGCCGTCGTCGGCGATCGCGACCTCCATGTCGAAGGGGCGATTGCTGCCGCGCGGGTTGGTCGCACAGGGGGGCGAGAGTTCGAGAGGTTGGTCGATCTCGCCGCACAGGCTGCGTGGAGATCCGTCGGAAATGTCGAAGGCCACGATCTGGCTGCGCGTGGCGACGTAGAGCACCGGGAGGGCCGGGTGGACGGCGAGGCGCGTCGGGTTTACCAGGTCGACGCTGGAGAGGGGTGGGCCGCCGGGAAGCAGGCCGTCGGCACCGAGCTGGTAGGCACTCACGGCGCCGCCCTCGGTGCCGCTATTCGTCCCCAGATCGGGATTGGCCGCCTCGGCCACGTAGACGAAGACGCGACTGCCGCCCGGGGCCGCCGTGGCCTGGGGCGGGATGAAGCGGCTCTGTCCGTCCGGGCACCCCCACAACGCCAGGGCGGCGGAGAGAAGGAGTCCGCCGGCGCGGAACTGCGACAGAGACATGCGGGCGGGGTATATCGGAGGGGGGTGGCGCTGTCGAGGTGAGGCGCGGCCGCCGATGGGCGAAGGAGACCCGGTGATGCAAAAGATCGAAGAGGATTTCCTGCTCCGTTTCCGGCTCGAGGTCGAGTTTTCGGAGGAGTGTCTCGATGACGACGATTTCGACGAGACCGGCTGGCGCGCGGAGTGGGAGCGCGGCCTGAAGCCCCGGGTGATTCGCGCCGTCTTCGATGCTCTGCGAGCTGTGCCGGAGTGGAGCACGCACGTGCGCAATCGCGGTGTCTCGACCGAGGACGAGGTCGAAGTCGTCGTGCGCCGGGTCTACTGAGGGCGCCGTGTCACGGGGGGCCGCAGGGAACATTCGGGTGGTGCTGGTCCGCCCGCGTCGGGGAGGGAACGTCGGCTCGGTCGCGCGTGCCATGAAGAACATGGGCCTCTCCGACCTGGTGCTCGTCGCCCCGCGAACCCCGGTGGGGGCGAGTGCCGAACACATGGCCGCGCATGCGGGAGACGTGCTGCGTGCTCGTCGCGCCGTGCCGGATCTACGCACGGCCCTGGCCGATACCACGCTCGCGATCGGCACCGTCGGACGCGAACTACCGCCGCGGCGGCGCGCGCAAACGCCGCGCACGCTCGCTCCGCAGATCCTGGCCGCGGCGCGCCAGGGGCCCGTCGCTCTCGTTTTTGGTCCCGAGGATCACGGTCTGGCCAATGCGGATCTGGATCAATGTCAGCAACTGCTTTCGATCCCCACGGCCGATGCGTATGCGTCGCTCAATCTCGCCCAGGCGGTACTGATCTGCGCCTACGAGTTGCACCTCGCGCGCGCGGAGGATGTCGGTCGCCCGACGAGGGCGCATCCAGCGCCGCGCCGGGCCGCGCGCGTTGCCGAACTCGAACCCGCTTCCGGCGCTGCCCGCGAGGGGCTCTTCGCCCACCTCGAGGAAGCCCTGCGCGCAGTCGGTTTCCTCTCGCCGGAGAATCCCAAGCACATCATGCGGGATCTGCGCGCTCTCTTCGGGCGCGCCGGCCTCACGAAACGCGACGTGAAGGTCTGGCGAGGTATCGCCCGACAGATTTCCTGGGCGGGGGCGCGTGTCGGGGGAGAGCGCCCCGCTCGTCCGGTGCCGACCCGCGGCGCGGCGGACTCTGGCGGCGGAGGCAAGCCGCCCGCGGCGAGCGGCGGGCGGTCGGGCTCCGGAAGCCGGGGCAGGGCGGTCTCCCGGGACCGGCGGGGACCGCGGTGACCGTCGGTCCCGGACGTCGGCGGCGGTGCCGGACGGAGGACGGAGTCCGCGACGTTGGCGTCGGTGCCGGACGGCCCGGCGGTTCCGCGCGGACGCCGGGTGCGCTCAGCGCGCCGGGGCGGCCAGACTTCGTACGTCTGAAATGACGATCGCCGGGAAGTCGCCGCGGTCGAGGATCTCGCCGCGTACCTCGACCCGGTGGGCCACGAAGGGCAGGAGTGGATTCTCGGCAGGCCCCGACCTTCGGTCGACGACTGCGACGTAGAGGGTCTGCGATTTCTCATCCAGCACCCCGAGATCCTGACCGGCCCGTGCGCAGGCGATGGCGCACTGCTCGTGTTCGGGGCCCGACCGGCCGCCGATGAGGAAGCAGCCCGTCTCGACGACCTCTCCGCGAAGGCGCGCGAGAGGCCGGGGCGTCGCCGCCGGGCCGGTTGCGGGCGCCTCCGACACGTCGCTCGATCCCGCCGACGCGGGCACCAGCAGCGCCAGCAAGAGCGCCGCGAACCACCGACGCAGCGGAACCGGCGCCCGGAGCCCTCGGCCTACCTGGTGCACCATCACGGGCAGCCTTTTACCGTAGACCTCTGCATCCACTTCACGCCGGGCGACTCGCCTCCGGCCCTCTTCAGTCGAGGACACCGATTCCGTCGGGGAAGTTCAAGCCGGTATCGAGGCTCTCGGGGGGAAGAGGGGCTCCGTTCTCGAAGCGGATACGGCGCACCGTGCCCATTCCCGAACCGGGTCCGATGCTGCCGTTCTCGCGCAGAACGAGACCGATGTCGGCGTAGTAGAGGTTGCCGGTGGAATCGATGCCGATTCCGAACGGAGACCCGGTCGAGTAGGGCTCGGGGCCGAGGCGTTCGTCGCTCGGCGGTTCGAGCACGCGCCGCAGGAAGGCGCCCGTGGAATTGAATTCGGCGATCACGCCGTTGAGCACGCTCGAGACGTAGAATCCACCCTCTCCATTCCCCCAGACCGCACTCGTCGTCGGCGTGTCGATGCTCGAGGGAATGAAGAGTTCCTTTTGGACGGCGTCGGCCAGTGGGGCTCCGGTCGCGTCGCGCTGCCCACACCCTCCAGCGGCGTCGTCGGACGAAGGGAAGGGAGGTGCGTACCGGAAGACACCCGGCGTGACACGTGTGCTCGCCACGAAGACATGGTCGTTTTCGTCTACATAGATGCCGCCCGCAGTGCCGATCTCGACGTCGAGCTTGCAGTACGAGACGTCGATCGAATCGAAAGGCGGGAACCACAGAATGAGTTGGCCGGAGGCGGGCCCCGACGCCTGGTTGCCGACATCGGTGGTGACCAGGGTGCCGTCGGAGAGAAAGCCGCAGCCGTAGTTCTCGGCGTTGTCGTCGCCGTTCTGATAGGTCGGCGTGAGCTTGCCGATCCGCCGTGCCGACAGGCTTCCGATCTCGCGCCCGTCGAGTTCAAAATAGCCCCAGCCCGGCGGGGGCTCGGGCTGGCCGGTGTCCTCGCCGGCGATGAAGCGGTTGGTGCCTGCGGGCGCCCGTGGGTCGAAACAGATCTGGCCGTTGATGTCCCAGCCGTCCGGATCGACCGAGTTGCGCTCGATGACCGTTTGCTTGGCGTCGCCGTCGTCGGGCGCGTAGGCGTTCAGCCGGTTGGCTTCGCCGTTGAAGACGAGCGGCGAAACGTCGCCGTCGGCACAGGCGAGGACGAAGCAGGCAAGCCCGGCGAGGACGGCGCGGGCAACGTGGGGTCGACCGACATTCGACATTGTCGGCCCTGACCACGAGCGGGGCCGCTCTGTCAAGACGGCCGATTCGTCGGGGGTGGGTCTTTGGGGAGTCCTTCGAGCGGCCCTCCGCCGGGACGTCAGACCATTTGCTCGGCCCGTCGGTGGGCCTCATCGAGGTGGGCCCCACGGCGGCGGGCTTCGAGCTGTGTTTCCACGCGCAGGAAGAGTTCGTGCTTGTTGACGGGCTTGGTCAGGAAATCGCTCACGCCCAGCTTCATGCCGGTGGCACGGGTCTCCATGTCGTCGCGTGCGGTCAGCAGGATGATGGGCAGTCCCGCGTTCTGTGGATTTTTCTCGAGTGCCCGACAGACCGCAAAACCGTCCATTTCGGGCATCATGACGTCGAGGAGCACGACGTCGATGCCGCCGGCCTCGACGGCCGCCACCGCCGCCGCGCCGCCATCGGCCTGCACGACCGCGTACCCGCGCCGTTCGAGCATATGCCCGAGGAGGCGGCGGGAATCCTCGTCGTCGTCGACCACCAGTACGTTTCCGAGGGGCTGGTTTGCGTCTTTCATCGTCGTTCTCATCCCGCCACGCTGGTGACGGCCGGGGGCTCGCCACGTCGGCGACGCAGTTTGGCGACCAATGTCGTTCGTTTGAGACCCAGCAGGCGGGCTGCGGCCTGCTTGTTGCCCTTCGTGCGCCGGAGCGCTTCGTCGATCAGGCGGTTCTCGAATTCTTCGACCGCGCCGGTGAGATCGAGGCCCGCCTCGGTGAGAACGGGCTTGGGAATCCGCTTTTCCGAGATGAACGAGCGGATGTTCGCGGGGAGGTTCTCGGTGCGGATGAGGCCGTCATCGGAAAGGATGACCAGCCGCTCGACCAGGTTCTCGAGCTCGCGCACGTTGCCCGGCCAATCGTACTCCCACAGGTGCACCATGGCCTCTTCGCTGATGACGACGTTGTTCCCGTGCCGTTTCTCGTTGTGCTGGGCCAGGAAGTGGCGCACCAACAAGGGAACGTCCGAACGTCGCTCGCGCAGCGGCGGCAAGGTGATTGGAATGACTTCGAGTCGGTAGAAGAGGTCTTCGCGGAACAGGCCTCGTTCGACCTGCACCGAGAGGTCCTTGTTGGTTGCCGCAATCACGCGGACGTCGACCCGGGTCGGGCGGTCCGCTCCGACGGGCCGAACCTC
>JAPOLW010000173.1 GCA_029976905.1 bacterium
ACGCCCTCGACCAGGATCGCTGCGTCGGGCAGGCGTCCGGGGCCTTCATAGCCACACGCGAGATGACCCGAGTCGGGCGGCAGCAGTCGCCAACCGCGACCCACCAGCCGAGCGATGTTCTCCTCCACCAGCGGGTTTTCGTACATGTGGACGTTCATCGCCGGCGCGAAGACGACCGGGGCTCTCGTCGCCAGAAGGACCGTCGTCAGTAGATCGTCGGCGAGTCCTACAGCTGCCTTCGCGATCAGATTCGCCGTCGCCGGGGCAATCAGCACGACGTCGCTCCCATCGGCCAGGTCGATGTGGCCGATCTGCGACTCCTGCGTCAGATCGAAGAGTTCGGTCGCAACCGGCTCTCCCGCGACCGTCTGCAGCGACAGAAGCGTTACGAACTCCTGGGCGGACTGCGTGAGGACGACCCGAACCCGAGCCCCGGCCTCCCGCAACGCCCGCACGACTTCGGGCGCCTTGTACGCGGCAATGCCACCGCCGATCCCGAGCAAAACCGTCCTGCCGTCGAGCCTCATGGCGCCTCCGTGGACGACGCGGCCGTTCGCATGTCCCCGAACGAAAGCTGCAACCGTGACATCGACCAAAACCCGAGCGCCACGATGACCACCAACTGGACGAGCCAACACAGGACGCCAAACGTGAAGCCCATCGACTTCGGGACCCCGAACAAACCGAGGGCGACTTCCGAACCTGCCCAGAAGACGCCGATGAACCCAGGGGCCGACGGCACCGAGACCGCGAGAGCAACGATCACGGTCGCCGCGAACGCGAGCGGAATCAGCGGTGCCGAGACCTCGAGTGCAAGCGCGACACTCGCAAAGCCCGCCGCCGTCACGAGCCAGACCAGGGCGGTGTACGCGAAGACCGGCACGAGCACCTGCACTTCGGCCAATCCCGAGAGACTTCTCAAAAAACCCCGACCCGCTTCGAGCAGGATCCGCCCGAGCACCTCCGGGAGCCAGCCCGCAATCGTATCGAGTTGCCGCTCGAGCCAGGACGCCATGCGGATCACGACCACGACCGCGACCAGCGCCGCACCAACGACCCCGGTCACCGTGCTCGTCTTTCCCTGCAGGAGGTCGGACGACGGAACCAGCGCAACCGTGACGACGGCGAACAAGCCGAGCATGATCAGGTCGCAAAGCCGTTCCAGAGCGACCGTCGCCAGCGCTGCGGGGATGCTCACGTAACCGGAACGCGCCACGACGATGGGCTTGATTGCCTCGCCCGCCCGTAACGGCAGCAGCATGTTCCCCATGAAGCCGATACAGGTCGCGTCGAAGACCGGCGTGTCCCCGATCGGACCGAGCGTCTCGAGAAGGAGGCTCCAGCGGCGGGCGCGCAACCACAGCGACGCGGCCGCGCACGCGGCCAGTGGGCCGATCCAGATCCACCGCGCCCGGGCCAGGTCGTCGACGAAGTCGCCGAATTCGACGCCGTGGAGGCTGTACCAGAGCGCCGCCGCCGTGATCAGCAGGGACAGCCCGATCTGAACCGCTCGATTCACGCCGATCCAGGCGCGGAAGGGGTCGCCGACAGACCGACCCGCCGCGCGAGCTCCACCGCAAGCTGCACGAAGGCGCGACCCGACGCCGAATCCGGGGCTGCCCGCACGATGGGTTCGCCCTCATCGCCGTGGATCCGGACGGCGGGTTCGACCGGAATGCGCGCGAGTACGGGCAGGCCGGCCGCCGACGCCACCCTCTCTCCTCCCCCGTGGCCGAAAAGTGGCTCCTCGGCTCCGCACCCAGGGCACGTAAACGAACTCATGTTCTCCACCACACCGAGCATCGGAACCTGAACCTGCGAGAACATCCGTAGACCGCGAACCACGTCGCGCACGGCAACCTCCTGGGGTGTGGTCACCAGGATCGCACCGGCGAGCCGAACCTGCTGGGCCAACGTGAGCTGTGCGTCCCCGGTCCCGGGCGGCAGGTCGATCACCAACACGTCGAGCGCCCCCCATTCGCAATCCCGCAGGAATTGCTGAAGGAGCCCGGCCACCATCGGGCCGCGCCAGATGACCGGCGAGGACTCGTCGAGGAAAAACCCCATCGAGATACACTTCACGCCATAGCGGTCGACGGGATGGAAACGATTGCCTCCTGCCCCTTGCGGTCGCTCCTCGGTGCCCATCAGGATGGGCAGGCTCGGGCCGTGGACGTCCGCATCCAGGAGTCCGGTCCGGAGTCCGGCGCCAGCAAAAGCGCAGGCCAGATTCGTCGCAACCGTCGATTTCCCGACTCCACCCTTGGCGCTCGAGACGGCAAGGATCGCCCCGACCTCCGGCAGAAGCTCGGCAGGAGGCTCTGCTTGTGCCGGCGGCGGCGCCGCCGCGGGAGCAGCGATCCGCAGTTCGAGCCCGACCCCCAGAGGCGCCAGTGCCTCTGCCATGGCGCGTTCGAGTTCCCCGGGCGCTTCGCTGCGCCCCCCGGGAAGCCGCAGGGTCACGCGAATCACCCCCTCGAGAAGCTCGAGACCCGCGACCATACCCAGGGTCACGATGTCCCGGGGGAAACCGGGGTAATTGACGGCGCGAAGGGCGTCTTGCGCCCGCTCCAGTGTGGCCTTGTCGTCGGTCATGGGCTGGGCTAGCTCTTTTAACACAGGGCGAAGCTGGCGACCAAAGAGAAGTCGCGCCCGTCCGAGAGCACATTCCATGACCCTTCCGCAGACCGGAATCCCGGCCCAGCCCGGGACGGCGCCCTCCCCGATCTCCCTCGTCTCCGAGGAGTTGGTTCGTGTCGAGGAGCGCATCGTCGAACTGGCGAGTTCGCGCGAAGGCAAATTGACCGAGGTCGCCGGCCACTTGATCCACTCCGGAGGCAAACGGGTGCGTCCGGCACTCACGATTCTCGTCTTCCGGGCCGCCGGTGGCGACGACCCGAGCGACGTCATCGACATCGGCGCGGCATTGGAGCTCATCCACTCGGCGACGCTGCTGCACGACGACATCCTGGATTCTGGAATGACCCGGCGCGGTCGACCGTCGGCTCTGGCGGTGCACGGCGTCGGGCAAACCCTGGTCACCGGGGACTTCCTGTTCAGCCGCGCCTTCGGGGTGGCCGGCCGCTTCGATGCGATGGTGGTCGGCTGGGCGACCGATGCCTGCACCCAGCTCTGCGAGGGTGAAATCCTCCAGCAGCGCTTCCAGCACAACCCCGCGGTCACGATCGATGACTATCTGCGGATCGCCGAAGCGAAGACCGCCTCCCTGTTCAGCCAGGCCGCCCGCATCGGCGCCCACCTGGCCGGGGCTTCTCCCGGCATCGTCGATGCCATGTATCGACTCGGGTACGAGATCGGAATTGGTTTTCAGATGGTCGACGACCTCCTCGATGTCATCGGGCCCGAGGAACTCATCGGCAAAGCCGTCGGCAGCGACATCCGCGAGGGATCCCCGGCCTTGCCCACCGTTCTGGGGCTGGCTCATCTTCCCACCTTGCGAAAGGCCTTCCTCGACCGCTCGCCCGGTGCGGCCGACATCGAGAAGGCCCTCGAGGAACTGCGTTCTTCTGGCATCCTCGACGAGGTGCGCCGCATCGCCGGGGAGCGGATCCGGATTGCCCGCGAGCAGATCGGACTCCTGCCCGCTTCCCCCTTCCGGGACGGCCTTCACCAGCTCGCCGAGCTTCTGCTCGAACGCACCGGGTGAGAGCCGGGATGCCGCTCGACCGCTTTCAACGCGAGATCGACTATCTGCGGATATCGCTCACCGACCACTGCAATCTGCGGTGCGTGTACTGCATGCCGCTCTCCGAGGTCGGGTATGCACCACCGGCCTCGGCACTGACGCCCGAGGAAATCGAGCGCCTCGTGAAAGCGGCTGCTGCCGTCGGTTTCCGCAAGGTTCGACTCACCGGCGGGGAACCGACCCTCCGACCCGACCTCGTCGACATCGTAAAGCGTGTCTCGCGCGTCCCGGGGATTCGCGACGTCGCCATGACGACCAACGGAATCCTCCTCTCGCGCATGGCGATGACCCTCAAGCGTGCCGGGCTCACGCGAGTCAACATCCACATCGACAGTCTGGATCCCGAGCGAATGTCCCGCTTGATGCGCTGGGGCAAACTCTCGGACGTGCAGCGGGGGATCGCCGCGGCCGTCGAGGCCGGCTTTTCCCCCTTGAAGCTCAACTGCGTCGTCACCCGGGGGTACAACGAGGAAGACGTCGTCGAACTCGCGCGGCTGACTCTCGAAAGGGACTGGCACGTTCGCTTCATCGAGTTGATGCCTCTCGGTGGCGGCGAGTGCGCCCAGATCTCGATCGACCGATTCGTGTCGAACATCGACTCCAGACGACGCATCGAAGACGCGCTCGGCGCCCTCGAAGAGCTCGCGCCGGCACACCCGGCCGATGAGTCCCGCAATTTCCGGGCGCCGGGCGGCCGCGGGGTCATCGGCTTCATCAGCCCGGTGTCGGAACCCTACTGCGGCAACTGCAACCGCATGCGGCTGACTTCGGATGGACGCTTCCACCTGTGCCTGCTGCAGGACGACGAAATCGACGTCCAGAAAGCCCTCCGAAGCGGAGCGACCCAGGATGAATTGGGAGAAATCCTCCTGCGGGCCGTGGCGGCCAAGCCAACCGGACACGCACTCGCCGACGGGCGCTCGACCGTCGCTCGATCGATGCACCACATCGGGGGCTGATACCGATGGCGGCTTCCGGGTCCGGGGAGGCATCTTCTGTGGACATCGTCATCGTCGGGGCGGGTCCGGTGGGCCTCTATGCCTCGTACTACGCGGGCTTCCGGGCGATGCAGTGCCTGGTTCTGGAGGCTCTCCCCTTCACCGGCGGCCAGATTGCGACGTTCTACGCCGACAGCACGATCTACGACGTCGCCGGGTTTCCCCGCGTCACCGGGGCAGAGCTACTGGAGCGACTCGAACGACAGGCCCGCAGCTTCGACACCGAGATCCGGCTCGGTGCGCGCGTCACCGGGATCGATGCGACGGCACAGGGCGTCCGGATTCGCTGGGCACCCGAGGACGATGCCGCCGCGGCCCACACGATCGACTGCTCGGCCGTTCTGCTGACGACCGGGATCGGCCGCTTCGCGCCGCAACCCCTTCGGCTTCCGGCGATCGAACCCTGGCTCGGTCGGGGGCTCGACTACCACGTCTCGGATCCGTCGCGATTTGCCGGACGCCGGGTCCTGGTCGCGGGAGGCACGCAGCGGGGCGTAGAGCTCGCCGTCGATCTCGCCGAACGCGGCGCGACCGTCTTCCTCATCCACCGACGCGACCGGCTGCCGGTCCCCGAGGCACTGCGGACACGGCTCGACGCGAGCACCGCGACCTTCCTGCCCTACCGGGAACTGGCCGCTCTCGAAGGAGAAGCCCGAGTCACGCGAGCCGTGCTCCAGGATCGCCGCTCGGGGGACCGGGAGACCCTGGCCGTCGAGGCCGTCCTCCCCTGCTTCGGCTACGCGGCCGACAAGGATACCCTGGGAAACTTCGGCGTACCGATCGAGGACGGCGCCATCCCCGTCGACTCCCGCATGGCCGCTGCGGCGGGGATCTGGGCCGCGGGCGACGCCGCAACCTATCCGGGAAAGGTTCGCGTCCTGGCAGCCGATTTCGGGGAGGCTTGCACGGCGGTCAACAACATCGCGGCGACGATCCTGCCCGGGGCGTCGGTCTTTCCGGGCTACAGCTCGCACACCGGCGGAGCCCCTCGCGAGACGCGATAGATCTGTACCCCCACCGCTGGGATGTTACTGTGGAGGGGACGATGACGACGGACGAAATCCAGGCGAAGATCGAGACGAGCATCCCCGGGGCTCGAGCCGAGGTCCGGGACTATACCGGAACGGGGGACCACTTCGAGGTACTGGTGGTGAGCGACGCTTTCGACGGAAAGCCTCTCGTCAAGCGACATCAGATGGTCTACGCCGCCCTCGGCGCTGCCGTGGACGGCTCCAACATTCATGCACTCGCGCTGAAGACCCTGACCCCGGCCCAGGCCGGGCAGGCTTGAGGCGCTCCCTCCGGAGTCCGGACGCCCCCAGGCGCGTGCACCGCGCGGACCGCACCCGTCCGACACACCGAGAAGCCAAACGAGGAGAAAACGAAAATGGCCGACGAAACTGCGGATCGCATCCGGAAGACGATCGAGGACAATCGGATCGTCATCTACATGAAGGGGACGCCGACCTTTCCGATGTGCGGCTTCTCGGCCGCGACGATCGAGGTCTTCAACGAGATCGGTGTCCCCTACGAAACGGTCGATGTGCTGACCGACCCCGAGATCCGCGAAGGGATCAAGCGATTTTCGGAATGGCCAACCATCCCCCAGGTCTACGTGAAGGGTGAGTTCGTAGGCGGCTGCGACATCATCCGCGAGATGCACGCCAGCGGCGAACTCGCACCGCTGGTGCGAAGCGCGCTCCAGTAGGCTCTCCCCCGCAGGCCGGACCGGAGACCTCGCGATCCCGTCCGGCCGCGCCGCGCCGTGTTCTCGCCCCGATCGGGCCTATCCAATCAGACGGCTCCAGACGTCTTCACACTGATCGCGTAGGTGGTCGATCGTTCCATCGTTGTCGATGACGTGGTCCGCACGCGCAGCCTTCTCCTCGACCGACATCTGGGAGCGGATCCGATCGAGAGCCTCGTCGGTCGAGAAACCGTTTCGCTTCGCGAGGCGCCGTACCTGGGCGTCCCGGGTGGCTCGGACGACGATCAGCGGCCGCCAGGCCTCCGCGGCACCGTTCTCGACCAGCAGCGCCGACTCGTAGACCACCATCGGCGCCCCGCTTCCCACCGCTTCCTGGAGCCGTTCGGCTACCAGCGCCCCGATGGCCGGATGGGTGATCTCCATCAGACGCCGGCGGCGCGCGTCCTCGGCGAATACGATCCGTCCCAGGGCCGGCCGGTCCAGACTCCCGTCGGCCGCGAGCACCTCGGCCCCGAACTCCTCCACGATCGCGTCGAGTGTCGGCGTCCCCGGTGCAACCGCGTCCCGCGCCGCCAGGTCATCGTCGACGACGGGAATCTCCCGCTCCCGAAACCAGGCGGCGACGAGGCTCTTGCCGCAGGCGATACCCCCGGTGAGACCAACCCGTAGGACCCTGGACACGCCTCAGCCCGGTACGAGTTCGACGCGCTCCGCCTCTGGGCGCTCCGCAAGTCGGACCACCCGGTGCCCGTCCGCCTGCAGGTCCGAAAAGCGTGCCTCGGAGCCCGAGAGGTCGGCGAGGAAGACCACGGCGGTCGCGACTCCGACTTCGAACGGGGGACGCAAGACGCGCAAACGCGCGCCCAGGACGGTCGCCGGAGAACCAGCCTGCGGCGTCGCCCCGGTCACCGGAGTGCCAGCAGCCTGCGGCGTCGCCCCGGTCGCCGGAGTGCCAGCAGCCTGCGGCGTCGCCCCGGTCACCGGAGTGCCAGCAGCCTGCGGCGTCGCCCCGGTCGCCGGAGTGCCAGCAGCC
>JAPOLW010000174.1 GCA_029976905.1 bacterium
CCGCTCGCGTGCGCGGCGGCCCATGCGAGCCTCGATCTCCTGGAGAGCACGCCCTGGCGCGCGCGGGTAGCGGCGATCGAAGCGGGCCTTCGAGCGGGGCTGGAGCCGTGTCGGTCGCTGCCGGGTGTGGCCGACGTGCGAACCCTGGGCGCGATCGGTGTCGTCGAACTCGAGCGGCCGGTCGACATGCGGGTGGTTCAACCCGCGCTGGTCGAGGAGGGAGTCTGGGTGCGGCCGTTCGGACGCCTCGTCTACCTGATGCCGCCGTTCATCATCTCGCCTGCCGATCTCGCAACCCTCACCCATGCGGTCCGGTCGGTCGTTGGTGGACTGGGCTGAAGGCGCGCAGGCACCTGGAGCATTCGCCTTCTTCCGTGCCGAGCCCTTCGGTCGGCCCGACGCTCGTGTGTACGGGCGGCGTTCTCAGGCAGAGCGGACCGGCCGGCTCGCCGGCGTGCGACTCTCGAGCCGGTCGACCGGCGGTCCCCGCTCGAGCCAGTCGGAAGCGGCATCGACGCCGGCACGATACATGTGGCGCAGCATGTCGCGCTGAAGGTTCAAATACGAACCAGCGCTGAAAAGCTCCCGGTCGTAGATCGGGCGAATCGCATCGTAGAGCCGCACCTCGCGGTAGGGGCTGCCCTCGACGTGTGCGAGCCGGTTGCGGTCGAGCAGGAGCATGCGGTCGACGTTGTAGGCGTTCTCGAGGAAGGCATCGAGGGTGCGCTCGATGGCGCGGCCCATCTGGGTGAGCTCTTCGTTGGTCTCGCTTGCCTCGGTCACCAGCACCGTGACGATCCGCTCGGCGCCGAGCGCCACGGCTGGCGCCAGGGGTGTATTCACGAGCAGGCCGCCGTCCCACAGAAGGTGCGATCCGATCGAAATCGGGTTGAAGAGGAGTGGAATACTGGCGCTCGCCATGAGCATGTCCACCGTAATGGCAGGGACCACGACGTACTCGGAGGCCGGGACCGCGGGAACGGGCCCCGTGACGTAGCGGACCACCCGTCGCGTATTGATGTCGACCGCATTGATCGCGAGACGCCGCCGCGCGGGGACGGTCTCTCCACCGAAGACGTCGACCAAGCGCGCGCGCAGACCTTCCGTGTTCACCAGGAAGGGCTCGTCGATTCCGTCGAGGACGCGGCTGATCACGTCGAATCGGCTGGTGAGGATGTAGTCCAGGGTGATGGCGGCGAGGGTGCCGGGGCGCGGCGGCCAGTAGTGACGGGCTCGTTGGGCGTAGCGCCGGAGGTCCCCGGCGATCCGCCACGGAAGATGGACCAGCTCTTCTGCGAGGGTGCGGGCAATGGCAAGCGCGCCCGACTCGAAGAACCTCGCACTGGCTTGCATCGGCGGGTCGTCGGCGAGACCGAACCAGAACTCCATGATTTCCGCCGGCGACAGGTCCGCGGCGATCATGGCGGCATTGAGCGCACCGGCGGACGTGCCCGAGAGCACCGTCGGGCCTCCGGTGAAGCGGCTGTCCTGGAGGAGGCGCTCATAGACGCCGACCTGGAACGGCCCGCGTGCTCCCCCGCCGGAGAGGACGAGCCCAAGCTTCTGGTTCGGGCGACTTCCCGCAGTACCGATCACGCCCGCCAGTATGCCGGAAGATGGGTCCGGTTTCATGCCGATGGGCCTGCTCGCGTGCCCGGGAGTCCGCGGTTAGGCTCGTAGGGCGGCATGACGAATCTGCTCGTTTCCCTGCTCCTGGCGACGATGACCCTGGTCCTTCTGGTCGGCGTCCGCCTGCCACCCGGTTTTGCGGTGGACCCGTTTCCCTCGCGACTGCGGCGATCGGTGGCCCTCGCCGGGCTCGTCCTCACTCTGGCCATCGGCTGCTTCGCACCCCTGCTCGAGTATCCCACGGCCGATCCCAACGCCGTCCCACCCGATCTGCCGCTGGGTGCTCTCTTCCTCGGGCACGCCTTGCTGGCCTCGTTCCTCTTTGGCTGGTGGTGGCTTGCCGGGCGTCCACCCGTGGGTGCCTTTCTCCACTTGCGTCTGGAGAACAGCTGGAACTCCGTGCGGGCCGGGGTGGCGGCGGGGGTCGTCGGATGGGCACTCACCCTGACGACGATGGCGGTCGTCGGAGGCCTCGCAGAGACGCTGGAGCCTGCCATGGCGCCGCAGAGCGACGAGGTACCGGCGGTGATGCGTATGATCGTGGAACTGGCCTGGTACGAGCGTCTTCTTCTCGTCCTTTCGGCGGGCATCGTCGAGGAGGCATTTTTCCGCTCGTTCCTGCAGGCACGCACGGGCCTGGTCTTTTCGAGTCTTCTATTCACGACGAGCCACATGAGCTACGGCCTGCCGCTCATGCTCGTCGGTGTCTTCGCGGTTTCCGCCGTCTTCGGAGTCGTCTTCCGCCGGCATCACGACGTGTTGCCCTGTATGGTGGCGCACGCGGTCTTCGACGCGATCCAGCTCTTTCTCGTCTTGCCGGTCGTGGCTGCCGGACGTTAGAGTCCGGGATGATGCCGGATCCTGCGCCCTTCCTCGTCCCGGTCGATGACCGCCAGATCCGCGCCGAACGGGCCAAGGCCCGGGAACTGCGGCGCAGTGCCTGGTGGAAGAACAAGCGGTCGCAGGGGCGGTGCCACTATTGCGGAGCCGACGTCGGCGCCGCAGCGCTCACCATGGACCACAAGGTTCCAATCATCCGGGGGGGCCGGACGACCCGGGGGAACGTCGTTCCCGCGTGCAAGCCATGCAACGACGACAAGAAGCACCGCCTCCCCAGCGAGTGGGCGCCGCAAGAGAGGGGCTGAGGTGGCTGTAGAACTGCTCGATTCGATCGGTCGCCGCCTGCGCGATCGTTCTCCGAACGTGGTCGAACTCGACGACGCGCGGCGCGCGGCGGTCGCGGTGACGCTCGCGCCCGGACGGGACGATCTCGAGGTCCTCTTGATCCGGCGCGCCGAGCACGAAGGCGATCCCTGGTCCGGCCACATGGCCTTCCCGGGGGGGCACCAGGATCCGACCGATGCCACCCTGGCCGATACGGCCATGCGCGAAACACTCGAGGAGGTGGGGATCGATCTGGGAAGCCACGGCGAATTGGTGTCGCGGCTCGACGACGTACAGGCGCGCGCGCGCGGCGTCGCCCTGGACATGATCGTAACGCCCTTTCTCTTCGCGCTCGACCATCCGCATCCCACGACGATCGACCGATCCGAAGTCGCCGATACGATCTGGATTCCGCTCGGCGTCTTCCGTGACGAACGATTTCACGGCACCACGCCGATCGCGCGCGGAAATTTTCGCGCCGACTTCCCAGCATTCCTCTACGAGGGCAATACCGTCTGGGGACTGACGTACCGGATGATTCGCGACTTCCTGCGCGCCGCCCTGCTCGAAGACGGCCTCGCCGACGACGGGCGCTGACGGGCGCACCTCGTCGAGACCGGAACCACCGCTGTGATCCGACTTTTCGTATCGGTGGAGCTTCCCGGGGAGATCCGCGAACGGCTCGGTGCACTCTGCTGCGACGTCCCCGGCGCCCGCTGGTCCGAACCCGACTCGCTCCACCTCACCGTCCGCTTCATCGGGGAGGTGGAAGGACACGTCTTCGAAGACATCTGCGACGTCCTGGGGACGGTCCGGGCCGAGCCCTTCGATCTCCGCATCTGCGGCGTGGGGCATTTCCCACCGCGCGGCGCGCCCCGCATGCTCTGGGCTGGCCTCGGGCCCAGTGAGGATCTCGGTCTGCTGCGCGGTCGCGTGGACGCCGCCCTGGCGCGGGTCGGCGTGGCCCCGGAGAGACGAAGATTCTCTCCGCACATCACGCTGGCACGACTGCGCGCGACACCGACGCGCGCCGTCGGCAGCTTCCTGTCCACGCACGGTCGACTCGAGGCCGGCCCCTTTCGCGTGGATCGTTTCTGGCTCTTCTCGTCGAAGCTGTCGTCTCGCCGCGCCGTGCACCGGGTCGAGGCCGAGTATGCGCTTGGCGACGCTTTGCTTTAGGAGGAGCCGTGTTTTCGCCAGATCTCCGGGCCCTGATTTTCGACTTCGATCGCACGCTCGCACCCCTGGGCAATTTCGTTCCCTGGCGCGAAGCCTTCTCGAGCATCCAGGAGCGTTACCGGGCGCACGGGGTGTCCGACGAGGTATTGGACGCCTCCTCGCATGATTGCTTCGGCCTCTACGCCCGTGTCGCCGACAGTGGGTGCTTTCCCCCGCCGAAGCTCGCCCAGATCCAGACCGAGGTTTCGGATCTTCTCGCCCGCTACGAGGGGATGGGCATCGAGCGCGCCGGGCTATTTCCCGGCGTCGAGTCGCTTCTCGCCGATCTGGCGCGCCTGGAACTACGGGCGGCGATCGTGAGCTCGAACGCCGCTGCGGTGATCCGCGCGGTTCTGGGCCGGGCCGGGGTGGCGGAGCGATTCGACGCCGTCGTCGGACGGGACGGCCTTGCCCGTATCAAGCCATCGCCCGAGGGGATGCAGCGTTGTTGTGCGCTCGTCGATCTGCCCCCCGCGGTTTGTCTGAGCATCGGTGACAATGCAGGTGACGTCGAAGCCGCGCGAGCGATCGGGATGCCGGCCGTCGGGGTCGCCACGGGGATGTCCTCCGCGGAGCAATTGCGGGCCGCCGGTGCGCTCGACGTCTTCGACGGCATCGAATCCCTGCACGCTGCGCTGCGAGCGGGGCGGGGACGCTAAGGGCGCGACAAGCAATTCGAGGCGCGGGACTTCCGGAGAGCGGGCCCATCAAAGTCGTCGGCCGGAGACGATCTCGGCAAAGAGGTTCTCGTCGATCGGCCGCAGGCGGGCCTGATCGTCGTCCCGGAAGAAGAGAGGATCGCCGCCCACGGCCCCGGGCCGAAAGCCTTCCTCCTGCAGTCGGGTCTTGCGGTTCTTGAAGTTCCCGGTCACGTCGACGTGGCTTGCGACGCGGACGAAGAGCGGACGGGCGTAGGCGGGCAGGCAGGCGCAGGCGTGCGCGAGGAAGGTGTCGGGGTCGAATGCCCGGCCGTCCTCCGGGACGACCAGGGCCATGCCCGCGCGGCCATCGGTCCCGGGGACCTGCACGCCGTAAACCGCCGTCTCGTGGACGCCGGGAGCCTCGTTGAGCAGGTGCTCGACCTCCATGGTCGCGACATTTTCACCCTTCCAGCGAAATGTGTCTCCGATGCGATCGACGAAGTAATAGTACGACGCGTAGTCTTTGCGCAGGAGGTCGCCTGTTCGCAGGTAGAGATCGCCGCTCTCGAACGCGTCGCGCACGAGTTTGCGTTCGTTGTCGGCGCGGTCGGCGTATCCGTCGAAGGCCATGGTGCTCTGGGCGTCGATCTTGCCGAGGAGTTCGCCCGTCTCGCCGATGCGACATTCGACCAGGAAGCCGTCGTGGTCCCGGACGAGCTCCCCTTTCGCGTGGTCGTAGCGCGCCAGTTTCAGCAGGTGATGGGTGAAGGGCTGAGCCCGACCGCAGGAACCCACGCGGCCGCGCCGGTTTTGCAGACTGATGTTGCCTTCGGTCTGGCCGTACGAATCGATGATGCGCGGGATGCCGAAGCGTTCCTGGAAGGTTCTCCAGATGTCCGGCCGTAGCCCGGATCCGGTGGCGATACGCAGGCCATGATCCCGGTCACGCGCATCGGGCGGTGTGCGCAGCAGGTAACGGCATAATTCCCCGACGTAGCAGAAGATCGTCGCGCGATGGCGGCGGATGTCGTCGAGAAAGCCGCGGGCGCTGAAGCGGCGACGCGAGGCGAAGCAGGCGCCTCGGTGGAACGCCGGCGCGAAGCCGACGAAGTTGGCGTACCCGTGGTAGAGCGGCGTCGGTGCGTAGGCGCAATCGTCCTGCGTTTCGTCGAGCAGGATGGCCAGGGACTGGCCGCCGGCGGTGAAACGCAGATGCCGGACGATGGCGGGCTTGGGAAACCCGGTCGTCCCGGACGTGTAGACGTAGAGGAAGACGTCCCCGATCGAGACGTCGGCGAGATCGGGTTCGCTGATGGGGGCACGGGCGAGTTCGTCGGGGAGGGAGCGCAGCGCGGGGGGCAGGCGCTCGTCCCCGGCGTCGCCCAGCACGACGAGATCACCCGGGTCGGCCAGGACCACCCCCATCGCCGGGGTGCAGGCTGCGTCCACCAGGGCAATCCGGGCCCCCGAGACCCGATGGACGTAGTGGAGGGCGGCACTCTCCAGATGGGTATTGATCAGGGCACCGATCGCACCGAGTTTGGCGCAGGCGCCCTGGGCCATGAGCATGGCGGGCGAATTTTCCATCATCACGTTCACGACGTCGCCCTGCCGGACGCCGTGGCGCCGCAGGACGTGCGCGAACCGATTCACCCCCTCGTTGTAGGCCCCGAAGGAGACCGCTTCGTCCTCGAAGCGCAGCGCGATGCGATCGGGGATCGTCTCGGCCTGGTCGCGACACACGAGGCCCATGGTGCGGAAGGCTCCCGCACCCGCGCGGACCAGCGCGTCGCGGATGCCGTGGAACGTCGGTAGTTCGATCAGGTCTTCGATCAGCGTCGCGGTACCGGCGTCCGGATGCATCGCTCGCAGCATTAGCAGGGGGCTGCGAAAAAGGGGATAGTTCCGGGATGGGGCAATATGACTACGACCTCTTCACGATTGGCGCCGGTTCAGGGGGTGTCCGGGCAAGCCGCATGTCGGCGGCCTACGGCGCGCGGGTCGCGGTGGCCGAGGAACGGCGGCTCGGGGGAACCTGCGTCAACGTGGGCTGTATTCCCAAGAAGCTCTTTACCTATGCCTCTCATTTCGCCGAGGACTTCGAGGATGCGGAAGCCTACGGTTGGACGGTTGGCGAGCGTACCTTCGATTGGGCGCGCCTGATCGCCAACAAAGATCGTGAGATCGAGCGTCTGAACGGAATCTACCGCCGCATTCTGACCCAGAACGGGGTGGAGATCCTCGCGGGGCGGGCCACGGTGATCGATCCCCATACGGTGGAAGTCGAGGGGCGCCGCTTTACGGCGCAGCACATCCTCGTGGCGACCGGCAGTTGGCCGCGGATGCCCGGGGGCGCCGGGGCCGAGCTCGCGATCAGCTCGAATGAGTTCTTCCACCTCGACCGGCGACCGGAGCGGGTGTTGGTGGTCGGAGGGGGCTACATTGCGGTCGAGTTCGCGGGCATCCTGCGGGGGATGGGCTCCCAGGTGACCCAGATCTATCGCGGCCCGCTTTTCCTGCGGGGTTTCGACGAGGACGTACGCACCACCCTGGCGGCGGAGATGCGCAAGAAGGGCATCGATCTGCGCTTCGACACGAACCTCGCGGAGATCGCGCGGGGCGACGGAGGGCTCGTCGCAACGGCCGCCGATGGAAGCCAATGGGAGATCGACGCGGTCGTGTGCGCGATCGGCCGCGTGCCGCTCACCCGCGACCTCGGTCTCGAGGCGGCGGGCGTGCGCCTGGGGCCGATCGGCGAAGTGCTCGTCGATG
>JAPOLW010000175.1 GCA_029976905.1 bacterium
GGGGAGTTTCCGCCGCCTTCTCGAGGGAATCCAGAACATCCAGAACGCCAAGAAGGAACTTGGGGTTCGCCGCCCGAAGATTGGTATCACCGTGACGGTGTCTGCGCTCAACCAGCACCGCTACAGCGAGGTGCTCGATTGGCTCAAGGATACGGGAGTCGACACGGTCGATTTCGACTACATGTTCTACACCACGCCGGAGCATGACCGCGAGACCGAAGCCCTCGTGCCGCTCCCGGTCCACTCGAAGGAGGAGGACCAGGACCTTCCGATGTATCTCCGCCAGGTCAACGGTGACATCCTCTTTGAAGAATCCGAAAAGGCCAAGAAGAAGAGCGAAGAGTACGGGATTCCGATCGGCTTCGGGCCGCCTCTCAAGACGCCGGACGAGATGGAGCGCCGTTTTCTCGATGACGAGTACGCCTTCGTGGAGAAATGTTTCTACCCATGGAAGACGTTCCGCATCAGCCCCTATGGGGATGTCTACTCCTGCTCGATCGACGTCGCCTTCGGGAATGTGCGCGACCAGAGCGTGATCGACATCTGGAACAACGAGGCCTACCAGACCTTCCGTCGCACCCTGAAAAAGCGTCGCCTCTTCCCCAAGTGCGCCAAATGCTGCGCCCTCAACAACGAATTCTGGCGTTATCTGCCGACGTTCGGCTGAGCGCCCACCCTTCCAGATTGTCATGAGTGATCGTCAAAATCGCGTCGCCCTCGTCGGCGCCGGCCGCATCGCTGCGGTCCACCACGGATATGCGAAGCAGATCCCGAACGCAGAAGTCGTCGCCGTCTGCGACGCCGATCGGGACCGGGCCGAGGATTTCGCTCGTGAAAGGGGCATTCCCGCCTTCTACGACGAACTCGAAGAGCTGTTGCGGAAAGAGCGACCGAACATCGTGCACATCGTGACCCCACCTGCGACACACGCCAATCTGGCGGTCACGGCGATGGAGGGTGGCGCCAACGTGCTCGTCGAGAAGCCCATGGCCATGACGGTCGATGACTGCGATCGAATGATCGAGACGGCAGAGCGCTATGGTCGGCGGATCTGCGTCGACCACAATCGACTCTTCGACCCGGTCGTCCTGAAGGCACGACATCTGGTCGAAAGCGGCGCCCTCGGTGAAGTCGTCTCGGTCGAGGCCCTCCAGGGAGTGAATCCGGTCGAAGGCGGCGCCCCCGCGGACGGTGGAGCCCATTGGAGCGTCGCCGACCCCTTTGCTCCACTCTACAACCTCGGACCGCACCCGCTCTATCTCGCCGCGCATTTCCTGGGCCCGATCACCGGACTCCAGATTGCGGGCCAGCCGATTGGCGAGGACGGTCTCCTCCGAGAAATCCGCGTGATCCTCGAGGGCCGAGGAGCCTACGGCCAGGTGACCTTCTCGATGGGTGCCCAACCCTACCTGAACCACCTGAATGTGTTTGGGACCAAAGGCACCTTGCGGGCCAATCTCAACACGATGGCAATGACGGTGGAGAAGGTTCGAAAGCTGCCCAAGATGGTCGCAAAGCTCACCGCGAACCTCGAGCCCGCAGCCCAGCTCGTCTCTTCGACCGTCGAAACGGTCCTTGCCGTGGCGCTTCGCCGGATGAAGACCTACCCGGGAATCGGCCAGAACATCCGTCGCTTCTACGCCTCCCTGGACCAGGGCGAAGCGCCCCCGGTGGACGGCCCTGCGGGCCGGGAAAACGTCTGGCTCCTGCGCGAGATCGAGGAGCACTTCACCGGCCCGGAGACTTCCCACAAGAGCCCTTCCCGAGAGGGACGATCCGGAGATGACTCATGGACCTCCTGACCGGTAGCACCGGCTATCTCGGCCGCCACCTGGCCGCCGCCCTTGCCGCCCGGGGCCGAAAGCTGCGGGCGCTCGTCCGCGTCGGGACCGACCTCCGGCGGATCCCGTCCCAGATCGAGGAAACGGTCTGGGGCGATCTCCACGATCCCTCGGCGCTCGCCCGGGCGACCCACGCGATCGACACGGTCTACCATGTGGCCGCGCGCGTCAGTGCCGGTGGATCGCGCGACGCCTTCGAGCGTGACAACGTCCTCGCCACCGAGAACCTGCTGGAAGCCGCCGAAGCCGCCGGCGCCCGCAGATTGGTCTACGTGAGTTCCGCCGGGATCTACGGAGCCGAGGGCGCCGGTGCGGACATCGACGAGAGCACTCCGCTGGACCCAGCCATCGAACAGCGAGGCGCCTACGCCTGGTCCAAAGCTCGCGCCGATGATCGTGTTCGTCGATTCGGCGAGAACTCGAATCTCGAAGTCGTGATCGTCCGCCCGGGCATCCTTTATGGTGCTGAGGCCAAACCCTTCCTGGGACGCCTCACCTTCCCCGTTCCGCGCGGACGAGGGCGCCGCATCGTCATTGGGTCACGGAACGCTCTCCTCCCACTCACGCATGTCGACAACGCCTGCGACGCAATGGTTCTCGCTGCCGAGAAGGGTGTCCGTGGTGGCGCATACAACGTGATCGACGGTGTAACGACCCAGGGCGAATATCTCGAAACGCTCGCGCGCGCCGACGTCGCAAACGTACGCCCGACCTACCTCCCTTCCGCTCTCCTCACTCCCGTCGCCCTCGGCTGCGAACTCGCAAGCCGACTCACGGGACGCTCCCTCCCCTTGAATCGCTACAAGCTCAAGCGAGCGACCGAGAGTCTGCGCTACGACACACGTGCCGCGCACGATCAACTCGGCTGGCAACCGGCCCTCGATCTTCAGGCCGGCATTGCCAGCATGCAGCAGCCTGCAACAACCGACGCCGCCGGCTGAAACCGGCGCGTCGTGCTCCGCGGCCACGGCCGCAAGAGCCAGCAATTCAGGATTCCCTCAATGGACGACAACCAGGTTTCGCCAACGACGGGCGGTGCTCGCATTCTCCAATGGCGGCCCCGGCCCGGGGCGGCCGCTTCCCGCGCGCACGGCTCGCCCCTGATCCCGCTCAAAGTGCTCTTCATGATCGACGAGCTCGACATCGGTGGCACCGAGCAGCAGATCCTCGAACTCGTGCGCCGGATCGATCGGGATCGCTTCGAGCCTCACGTATGTTGTTTCCGATACGGTCGGAAGGCCAAAGAGATCGCTAGCTTTGGCGTCCCCGTGCACCATGAGCCCAAGCGACTGAAGGCGGATCCGGGGCTCGTCCTACGCCTGGCCAGCCTGCTGCGACGGGAGCAATTCGACATCGTCCAGACGTATCTCTGGACGGCCAACACCTGGGGCCGGCTGGCGACCCGCCTGGCGGGAACCCCCATCGTCCTCGCGTCCGAGCGCAACGTGGACATCTGGGAGGAGCGCTACAAGAGGGTCATCGGACGTTGGCTCGCCAAATCGACCGATACGATCATCGCCAACTCGGAAGCGGTCCGACGCTACCTCCTCGACCGCGGCGGCCTCGCTCCCGACAAAGTCGTCACGATCTATAACGGAGTGAACTTCGAACGCTTCCGAGCCCCTTGTGACCCGGCGGTCCGCCGCGAAGAGTTGGGGCTACCCGCCGACGCCATACTCGCCGGTGTCGTTGCGCGTGTCGAACCGGCAAAGGACCACGGAACGCTCCTTCAGGCCTTCGCCCTGGTCCGCGATCGGATCCCGCAGCTCCATCTGGCCATCGTCGGCGGCGGTAGCGAGGAAGCACGCCTCCGCAGAATGAGCCGCGACCTCGGGATTTCCGATCACGTCCACTTCACCGGCTTCCGAACGGATGCCGCCGAGTGGCTCCAGACCGTCGACTTCTCGGTCCTCTCCTCGGTCAAGGAAGGCTTGTCGAACACCGTGATCGAATCCATGGCCGCAGGCCGCGCGCTTGCGGCGACCGACGTCGGTGGCAATGCCGAAGTGATCGTTCCAGAGGAAACCGGTCTTCTGCTCCCCTCTCGCGACACCCGGGCGCTCTCCGAGGCCCTCGTGAGACTTACGGAATCAGCCGAACTTCGCGAAGAATTCGGCCGAGCCGGACAGGCCCGTGTCGAGTCGGTCTTCTCCGTAGCTTCGATGGTCTCCAACACGGAAAAACTCTACGAGAGCCTCGCGGATCGCACGCGGGTGGCTGCCTGAACCCCATGCTCGCCTTCATCGTCAATCAATTCCCCCGCCAGGTCGACGCCTACTTCCTTCGTGAACTGCGTGGCCTGCACGAGAGCGGCCTCGATTTCACGATCTATTCGCTCCTGGCGGCCCCCCGGGGCTGGAAGATCCACGAGGAGGCCCGTCCCCTGCTCGACCGGACCGTCTACCCCCCGGCGACTCCGGCGCTGGTGAGCCGCAGCCTCGGGGAAGTTGGACGCCATCCCCTCCGCACCGCAGGAACGCTGGGACGCATCATTGGGGGCCATCGCTCGATGCCCGGGGCCCTCGCCAAGGCGCTCGCCATCGTGCCGCAGAGCTTCGCGTTCGCAGAGGACATGCAGAAGAGGGGCGTGCGCCACATCCATGCCAACTGGGCGACCTACCCCACGACCGCGGCAATGGTCATTCACGAACGGACCGGTATTCCGTACAGCTTCTCCGGACACGCCACCGATATCTTCGTCCACCACGCGATGCTGCGGGAGAAGATCCAGGACGCGCGCTTCGTCATCACCTGTACCCGATTCAACCGTGGCTATCTGGCGGACATCGCTCCGGAACACGCCGAGCGCATCCGCACCGTCTACCACGGCGTCGACCTTCCGGCTTTTGCGCCCGACGCCACTCCCCGCCACCCACGGCTCATTCTGAGCGCCGGCACGCTTCGTACCTGCAAGGGTTTCGACGACCTGATCCGCGCTGTCGCCTTGCTCCGCGACCGCGGTTCCGACGCGGAACTGGAAATCATCGGCGAGGGTGAGGAACGCGAAGCTCTGGAAGCGCTCATCCGCTCGCTGCGTCTCGAGGATCGGGTGCGACTGCCCGGGTACCGGCCTCAGGAGGAACTGATTCCGGCCTACCGAAACGCGGCGGTGGTCGCGCTCCCGGCCCACCACGAAGATCATTTCGGAATCCCGAACATCCTGATCGAGGGCCTCGCCGCTGGCGCGCCGATCGTCTGCACCGAATTGCCGTCCCTCTCCGAACTCATCGAGCACGGCCGCAGCGGCCTCTTCGTGCCCGAGCGCGATCCGGCCGCTCTGGCCGACGCGCTGGGCGAAATCCTGGCCGACCCCGATCGCGCCCGTGGACTGGCCGAGGAAGGACGTCGACGAGTCGTCGAGCACTTCGACATGGATCAGACCGTCGCCGAATTGGTGCGAACCTTTCAGGCGGCAACGGCGCGGGAGGCTGCCTGATGGTGCGATCGCGGCTCTCGCGGAGCCTGCGGACGGTCGCTGCCGAGGCTGCCTCGATGGCGCGCCTGGTCCGGGGAACCCGCTCGGGGACGGCTCGTATCCTGTACTACCACCGCGTCGAAGACGAGGCGCACCGCTCCTGCGTTCGACCCGCGGCCTTCGCCGAGCAGATGTCCTATCTCCGCCGCGAGGGATACACGGTTCTTCCGCTTGCGGCGGTCCGTGAACACCTGGACGAGAAACGCCCCTTCCCCGAGCGCACCGTTTTGGTCACCTTCGACGACGGGTTCGCCGACAATTACGTGAATGCCTTCCCGATTCTGCAGCGTGAGGGCATCCCGATGACGCTCTTCCTGACCGCCGACTACATTGGAGGCCCGGAGCTCCCCGTTCTCCGCGACCGCAAAGGCGTGCGGCCCCTTTCCTGGCCGCAGGTCGAGGAAATGGCGCGCCACGGCGTCGAACTGGGAGCCCATACTCTCACCCACCCCAATCTCACCGAACTGGGCGACGAAGAACTTCACCGCGAGGTCACGGAGTCCCGCACCCGCATCCATGAGCAAACCGGGGTCCCGGTCGATTCCTTCTGCTACCCGCGGGGACACTTCGACGCCCGCGTCAAGCAAGCCGTGCGAGACGCCGGCTATGCGCTTGCCTGCACCACGCTCGAAGGCTGCGTCTCCGTCGCGACGCACCCCTTCAGCCTTCGCCGCACCTTCGTCGCGTATGACGACACCATGCGCGATTTCCGCCACAAACTCGAGGGGAGCTTCGACATGCTCCACGAAGCGCGCTCCTGGCTTCGCTCCAGCTCCCACGAGCAAGCCGCCCTCTGAACCAAGGAAACGCACGCCATGTGTGGAATCGCCGGACAGCTCTCCCTCGACCCAAGCGCGGTCCTCCGTGCAGACGAGATCCGCCCGATGTGCGACGTCATCGTCCACCGTGGCCCCGACGACCAGGGGTTCCACGCGGACGGCCCCCTCGCCATGGGCATGCGACGGCTTTCGATCATCGATTTGGCCGGCGGACACCAGCCTATCTTCAACGAAGACAATACCATCGCCGTCATTCAGAATGGCGAAATCTACAACTTCCGCGAATTGCGCGAAGAGCTCGAATCCAAGGGGCACCGCTTTGCGACCCAGAGCGACACCGAGGCCATCGTCCACCTCTACGAAGAATACGGCACCGCCTGCGTCGAAAAACTTCGCGGCATGTTCGCCATTGCGATCTGGGACGCTCCGCGTCGGCGGCTTCTCCTCGCCCGCGACCGACTGGGCATCAAACCGCTCTACTACGGTCGTGTCGGAAATCGACTCGTCTTCGGCTCCGAACTCAAGAGTCTCCTCGCCGCCGGACTCGACCGGACGATCGACCGACAGGCGCTACACGACTACCTGACGCTGACCCACATTCCGGCTCCGGAAACGATCTTCCGCGACGCACGCAAGCTCGAGCCTGGGACCCGCATGATCGTGGAGAACGGCCATCAGACCATCGAGCGGTATTGGACCCTCGACCTGACGCCCGATCCGGCGCTCGCCGACGAAGCCACCGCCATCGAAGCCGTACGGGCTGCCGTCGACGACGCCGTGCGCAGCCACCTCGTGTCGGACGTGCCCCTGGGCGTCTTTCTCTCGGGCGGGGTCGACTCGGCGACGCTGGTCGCCTGCATGCGCCGCCACCACACCGGGCCGCTCAAGACCTTCTCCATTGGCTTCGAGGAAAAGAGCTTCAGCGAATTGGACCGGGCTCGGGTCGCTGCGAAGCACTACGACACCGAGCATCACGAACTCGTCGTCACACCGGATGCGGCATCCCTCATTCCCGAGCTGGTACGCTCCTTCGACGAGCCCTACGCAGATTCCTCGGCCATTCCCGTGCTCTGCGTCTCGCGTCTGGCCCGGGAACACGTCACGGTGGCGCTGTCCGGCGAGGGGGGGGACGAAATCTTCGCTGGATATAAGACCTATTCGGCAACAGTCCTTGCGGGCTGGTATCGCCAGATGGTCCCGTCCGTAGCCCGCCGCATGCTCGCCGGGGTCGTCAGTCGCCTACCGGTCTCCCACGGAAAGGTGAGCTTCGACTACATGGCCAAGCGTTTCGTCGCGGGGGCCGACCGTGACCCGCTCGAGGCGC
>JAPOLW010000176.1 GCA_029976905.1 bacterium
GACGTCGCTGAACAAGGGGGACATGTCGATGCCGATGGTCAGGTACTGGATGATCCGCTGGAACAACGCCCGCCTGGCGTGTTGCTGGTCCTTCGTGGGGTTCGCCTTCGCCGCGTGCGCCCGCAGCGCCGCGCGTTCGTCCTCGCCGAGTCCCCCGAGCGAGCGCCCGGCGAGAACGACGTCGCCTTCACTGGGCCGGTCCAGTCCGGCCAGCAGGCCGAGCAGGGTGGACTTGCCACTGCCCGATGGGCCGAGGACCGCTAGAATCTCGCCCGCCGGCACCTCGAGGTCGATCCCGTCGAGAACGGTGAGCGGAGCCAACCCTCCGGGGCGGGGGTAGCGCTGACGGAGATGGCGCGCGAGGATCATGGACGATGTGGACACGGCGACCCTCTCGACTCTACTGGCTCACACTCCTGCTCGCATGTGCCGTCCCGGCGACGGCGCTCGCCGGGGCGGACGACCGCCCGGTCGTTCTCTTTGTCGGCACCAGTCTCACCGCAGGCTACGGACTGCCTTCGGACGAGGCCTATCCCGCCCTCCTCCAGGAACGCATCGACGCGGCCGGCCTCTCCTTTCGCGTCGTGAACGCTGGCGTGAGCGGCGACACGTCGGCGGGCGGACTGCGTCGTATCGACTGGCTGCTGAAGCTGCCGGTCTCGATCCTCTTCCTCGAACTCGGGGCCAACGACATGCTGCGCGGCCTGTCCCCGTCCCAGATGCGGGCCAACCTCCAGGCGATCTTCGACCGCACGCGCGCGACCCACCCACGGGCACGCTTCGTCCTCGCGGGCATGCGGGCCCTGCGCAACCTCGGCGCTCCCTTCGTGGCCGAATTCGAGGCGGCGTTTGCCGCGCTCGCAGAGACGAACGACGCCGTCTTTCTTCCCTTTCTTCTCGAAGGGGTCGCTGGAGAGCGCTCCCTGAACCAGGCCGACGACATCCATCCGAACGCCGAAGGGCAGCGACGCATCGCCGATCTGGTCTGGCCCATCCTCGAACCGCTGCTCCGCGATCCGCAGGACACGGGGCCACCCGACCGCCCCAGAGCGCCGGGGCGTCCCACCGGGTCGATCAGCCGAAGCGGGCCTGGAGATACTCGTTGATCGCCGAAGATTCGTAGAGCCACTGCACGCTCTGGTCCTGCTCGATGCGCAGGCAGGGAACCTTGGGCGACCCTCCCTCCCGGAGCAACTCCTCGCGCCAGGTCTCGTTGCGCTTGGTGTCCCGTGTTTCGACCGGGAGCGCCAACTGCGCCATGCGGCGCCGGACCTTCACGCAGAAGGGACAGGCGCGAAATTGATAGAGCTTGAGCTTCTCGGCCTCGGCCTCGATCTCACGTTGCGCGGCCGCCTCCCGGGCGACCGGCGTGGGCGGGAACAAGCGATCCCACAGGAGGATCAGGGGACCGAGAACCGCTCGGATCGCGCGCATCAGGTATTTCATGGCCGGAGATCCTACCATGCCGCGCCTCCCCCTGCCGGAACCGACTCCGGGGCCCACCAGTCCGTGCCTCGCCCCCCGCTTCGGCCCGGGCTTGCGTCGGGCCACGTCGGCCACGAAGCTCCGGGATGCCTTCTCCCGAGAACCCCGCCGATCTCGTCATCACCGGCGAGGCCGATACGCGGGTGGAATTCTCCGATCTGAGCGAACGCCGCGCCGTCAAGCTCTCCGCGCTCACCCGCTACGTCTCACGGGCGCACTTCCAGACCTGGGAGGGCCTGCGCCGCATGCCCGACTTCGACGACCTGCAGGGCATCTTCACACCGCTGGTCCTGATCGAACTCGAGGCCAGCGATGCCCGTGTCCAACCGGGTGAATTGCTCCATGCACGCGGGGAAGGCGTTCTCGGAAAGGTCCTCGACACCGATGGGAGCGTGCGCAACGTCACCCGGGATAGCCTGCACCGCGTCTTCACCGACGACGGCCGCACGATCGGCTCGGTTCGCTTCGTCAATGTCTTCACCCGATACGACACCGACCCCGCCCGGCGGAAGGTGCGCGAGCTCCCTCCCGAGCTCGGCCTCGGAGCGCTGCCCTCCAACGTGACCGAGCTGCCGACCGTTCAGACGATGCTCCCCCTCGATCGGCCCCCGGATTTTCCCGAGGGGGAACCGGCCGCCTGGTACTACGCACAGACGGACCCCAATCGACACGTCAACAGCATCGCCTATCTGCACGTCGCGCAGGAATACGCCGCAACACGGCTGCACCAGGCCGGGCATCGTCTCGACCGGCTGTGGGCCTCCCGAGCCCGGGTCTGCTTTCGCAAACCCTGCTTTCGCGGCGAGGAGTATCGTCGACTGGCCTGGCGCACCGGAGACGACCCGCCCGTCGTCGGCGTGGCAATCGCCAAATGCAGCGATCCCGAGGGGCACCCGCCCGCGACCGCAATCGAACTGACCCTCTCCGAACACGAAGAGGGTTGAGTCGGGACGCGCCGCCGCGCGCCCCTACCGCTGCAGGGTTTTCTGCGCGTTCTTTGCGAAGGCCGCGGCGGCCTTCTCGTCGTTAGCCATGCTTGGGATCTTGATCGGCACTTCGATGCCACGCCGTAGCGCCGGACGCTCCTTGAGAGTGTCCATCCAGCGCTTGAGGTGCGGAAGTCCCTCACGCGACACCCCCGACCACTTGTAGGTGCGCATCCAGCACCAGTTGGCGATGTCGGCGATCGAGAAGTCGTCGGCCAGCCACTCGTGGTCGGCGAGGTGCGTGTCGACGACCTCGAAGAGCCGGCGGCACTCGTTCTGGTATCGGTCGATCGCCGGCTGGATCTTCTCCGGAAAGTACCGGAAGAAGACATTGGCCTGCCCCATCATGGGTCCGATGCCACCCATCTGGAACATCAGCCACTGAATCACCCGCGACCGCCCCCGGGGGTCGGTCGGCAGGAGTCGGCCGGCCTTCTCGGCAAGGTAGATCATCAAGGCACCCGATTCGAAGACCGCGAAGTCCCCGGCTTCGCGATCGACGATGGCCGGGATGCGCCCATTGGGACTGATGGCAAGGAACCAGGGTTCCTTCTGGGTGTTCTTGCCGAGATCGATGGCGTGGACCTCGTAGGGGATGTCGAGTTCCTCCAGCGTGCAGGAGGCCTTCCAACCGTTGGGAGTCGGTGCGGTATAGAGATCGATCATGAATTACTCCTCTTCGGGCCGGAAACAGTCCGCCAGACCGGAGGCCTCCAGCCAATCTTGAACCCGGGCACGCTCGCTTTCGTCGAGCTGATTGCGGATGCGGTCGACGACGTAACGCCGGGACCGTTCGGGGTAGGGACGCGCGAGATAACTCACTTCCTCGCCATAGGTCTCGAGAACGAAGGATTTCCGGCCCGCCGCAAGCGCCTCCCGATTGGCGAGCACGAAGGGGGCGTACTGCTCGCGCGCGACCCCCAGAACATGCTCGGCAAAATCGTTCGCTTCCCACGGGAGGGCCGTCGCCCCGCCGCCCGTCCATCGCTCCGCACCATCGGCATCCCAGGCGAGCACACGGGTATAGGCGGAAAGGTCGGGGACCGGATCGTTGTTCGTATGCGCCCGCAAGCCACCGAGCAGGATGGTGTCGGCTGCCGTGGGGCGCTCTCCCAGAGCCCAGCCGGAGTGCGCCAATTGTTGCTCGAGCGCATCGAGGAGTGCGAGGTACTCCCGTTCCGCGGCCCTCTGTTGATGCTCGCTCTCGGTCCCCGTGGCTCGACACGAACGTGGTCCCCACTTGGCGAGGGGAAATTCCAGCGCCTCCTCACGCGTGACCGGCCGGCCGAGGAGTTCCCGGATGGCGGCCACCGCGTTCTCCTCGTAGTGCCAGCGATAATGCACCATCGTCCGGGCGAACCATTCGTCGAGCACCTCCTCGACGATGTGCACGAGCACACCCGCGGGGCCGGTCGGGAAAAGTCGTCGGTGGGGCCGGCGACCGTCCATCATCGCCAGGATCGGCGTGGTATCGGCCACGACCCAATCCTCGGGCGTCCGCAGCACTGGCACCTGATGGGTTCCGGCCCGCTCCGAGACCTTCGCGTCGACCATCTCCCGACGGAAGGGAACATCGTAGAAGCGGAGCGCGGCCTCGAGTTTCCGGGTGAAGAGGCTGATCGACGGCCCGTAGAGAACGTAGTCCTTTGAAATTCCAGGCATGGAGGTTCTTCGCTTCGACACGGCGCCGCAGGCGAAGTCGGGGCGCCCGACATCCGGTCCGGGAAAGGCGCCGGAGGATTGCCCCAGCGCCCCTCCCCGGAAGGCAACCTGCTAGAGCGCCAACTCGGCGAGCGTCTCCAGCGAGTTCGGATCGCCGCCGGCGATCAGGGTCGTGACCCGGGTCTCCTTCCACTCCGCCAGACGGTCGCGCACGCGCTCCTTGGGCCCCAGCAGCGCCACGCCATCGACGAGTTCGTCGGGGACGGCGGCCGCCGCCTCCTTCTTCTTGCCGTCGAGGAAGAGATCCTGAATCTTCTTCGCCTCGCCGGGCCAACCCTGGCGGGAGACGTGGTCATTGTAGAAGTTCTTGTCACGCGCCCCCATGCCGCCCACGTAGAGGGCGAGGTGCGGCTTCACCATCGCCCGGCAGGCTTCGAGGTCGTCGTTGATGATGACGGTGACCGTCGGCATGATCTCGAAGCCGTCCCAGCCCTTGCCGCCGCCGGCCTTGGCAAAGCCGGCTTCGACACTGTCGGTGAACGTTCCGAGCCCTTGCGCCGTCGTCCAGATCGGAATGAAGCCGTCGGCGACCTGTGCGGCGGTCTCGATGCCCTTGGGTGAAATGGTCGCGGTGTAGATCGGGATGTCGGCGCGACCGTGCAGGATGCTCTTCAAGGGCTTGCCCAGGCCCGAGGCGCCCTCGCCCCGATACGGCATCTGGTAGAATTCGCCGTCGAACTCGACGGCCTTCTCCCGCTTGAAGATCTCCCGCATGATGGTGATGTACTCACGGGTGCGCTTGAGCGGCTTGCCGTAGGCAACGCCGTGCCAGCCCTCGACCACCTGTGGCCCCGACGGCCCGATGCCGACCAGCATGCGACCACCCGAGAGTTGGTCGACCGTCATGACCTGCATCGCCGCCATCGCCGGCGTCCGCGCCGGCATCTGCATGATCGCGGTGCCGAGTTTGATCTTCTCGGTCTGCGCCGCGATCCACGCCAACGGCGTGATGGCGTCGTTCCCCCAGGCCTCGGCGGTCCAGACCGAATCGTAGCCGAGTTTCTCTGCCAGACGGATCCGCTCGATGTCGATGCGAATTTGTGGGCCGAAGCCCCCCGCACTCAATCCCAGTTTCATGATTCCGCTCTCTCCTCGCCGCCTCAGGCGACCTCGAATAGACCCGCGGCACCCATGCCGCCACCGACGCACATTGTGATGACGGCGTACTTCGCTCCACGCCGCTTCCCTTCGATCAACGCGTGACCCACCATGCGAGATCCACTCATCCCGTAGGGATGGCCGATCGAGATCGAGCCACCGTTCACGTTCAGACGCTCGTCGGGAATACCCAGCTTGTCGCGGCAGTAGAGAACCTGGCAGGCGAAGGCTTCGTTGAGCTCCCAGAGATCGATGTCGTCCATCTTCAGGCCGTTGCGCTCGAGCAGCTTGGGCACCGCGTAGATCGGACCGATTCCCATCTCGTCGGGTTCACAGCCCGCGACCGCCATGCCCCGGTAGATCCCCAGAGGCTCCAGGCCACGCTGTTCGGCCTGCTTCGCCTCCATGAGGACGCAGACCGAAGCGCCATCGGAAAGCTGGCTCGCATTGCCCGCAGTGACGAATCCCCCCTCCCCGCGCACCGGCTGCAGCTTGGCGAGCCCCTCGGCGGTCGTGCCCGGGCGATTGCACTCGTCCCCGGAGATGGTCACGGTCTCGGTCGACGTCTCACCGGTCTCCTTGTTGGTGACCAGCTTCTGCACGGTCATCTCGACCAGCTCGTCCGCGAATTTCCCGGCCTCCTGGGCGGCCGCCGTACGCTGCTGGCTGGCCAACGAAAGCTCGTCCTGCGACTCCCGCGAAACGCCATAGCGTTTGGAGACCACCTCGGCGGTATCGATCATCGCCATGTAGACGGCGGGCGCCTTCTCCAGGACGTGCGGATCGGCGTTCTTGTGGGAGTTCATGTGCTGGTTCTGCACGAGGCTGATCGACTCGACACCGCCGGCGACCACCGTCTGCATGCCGTCGACCACAATCTGCTTGGCCGCCATCGAGATGCTCATGAGACCCGACGAGCATTGCCGATCGACGGTCTGCCCGGCGATGCCCACCGGCAGGCCCGCGGCAACGACCGATTGGCGGGCGACGTTGAAACCAGTGGTGCCTTGTTGCAGGGCGCATCCGAGGATGACGTCATCGATCTCCCCCGGGTCGACCTTCGCCCGTCGCACCGCTTCGGCCAACGCCGGCGCGACGAGGCTTGGTCCTTCGGTGTTGTTGAATGCACCACGGTACGATTTGCCCAGCGGCGTCCGGGCGGTGGATACGACGACAGCTTCTCTCATGCTTTGCTCCTTTGGGATTGGAAAAACGTTGATGCGGCGCGGTCGCAACCGTCGCCGCTCGAAACCTACGCGCGGTCGGCCTCCGCGGTGGAGGCAGCAAGCCGGCGCGCAAGTTCCTGCTCGACGAGCCAGATGCGGTCCTGGCCCCAGGTCGCGAATTCGGGGAACCCTCCTCCGGCGACGATGCGAAAGCTGGGGACGCCCCAGAGGCCGGCGGCGAACATGGCCTCCCGGTTCGCCTCGAGCTCGGGGCGCCACTCCTCCTTACCGAGATGCACGCGGGCCTCGTCCCAGATCAGCCCGGCCCGCTCGGCGATCTGCCGGAGTCCGGCCTCCGAGCCGGCGTCGATGCCGTCGGCGAAAACCCCACGCGAGAAGGACAGTAGGTACTCGGCGGCCCGCCCCCGCGCGCGCGCATGCGGGAAGAGGGAAAACCCGCGTTCGACCGGCTCCCCCAGAGGATCACACATGAGGCCGAAGCGAACCCCTTCCCGTTCGGCCTCCCGCCTGGTGTCGCGCATGATGTAGAGCGACTTGTAGAACGGGATGGTCATACCGCGCATGAGCATCGGCAGGACGGGCCGCAGCCGCAGTTCGATGTCGAAGCGTCGCGGCAGGTCGAAGACACGCTCCATCGAAATCGACGTATAGGGGCTGCGCAGCGACGGAAAATACTCCAGCACCGGCTGCACTCCGGCCGCGCGCCCCGCAGAGACCACCGGTTCGGGTCGGCCGACCAGCATGGGCGCGTCCTGGTGGTGGCGGTAGAGACCGAGTCCCCGGAGCCTCGCCTCGAGGTGGTCGAGGCGGTCGACTCCCCAGTACCATTCGCCCCCATAGTAGAAGGTCCCGCCCGAGTAGTGGCCGAGCTTGCGCCGTCGTGCGCTTCCTTCCTCGACGGCCGCGCGTACGGTCGCGTCGTCGGCCGGCG
>JAPOLW010000177.1 GCA_029976905.1 bacterium
CGTTACAGCCGTGGTTTCCCCAAACGCTCGTCCTGGCGGATTACGCGGACGAGCCCGCGCACCCGGTGGAGAACGGGCGGCTGGTCGCGGAGGCGCTCGGCGCGCGGTTCGAGGTGGTGAACACGCGCGAGGAGCGCGAGGCGCGGTACACAGTGGGTCACGATGAGACGTACCCGCGTCGTCGCGATCGGTTGGACGCTTCTGGTGACCATCGCCGCATGCGGGGTTTCCCCAATGGGCCGACGGCAACTCCTTCTCCTCCCCGACGACGACCTCGACCGACAGGGACTCGAGGCCTACGCCCAATATAAACGCGACGTTCCTGCCACCCCCAGCGAGGGCGACCGGGACTATGTCGCCTGTGTCACACAATCTCTCGCGGAAGAGGTCGAGTCCGGACACGCACCCGCGACCTGGGAGTTCACCGTCTTCGAGGATCCAACACCCAATGCCTTCGCCCTGCCGGGAGGGAAGATCGGCGTCCACAGCGGACTGCTCGACGTCGCCGAAACCGATGCCCAGCTCGCCGCCGTGCTGGGACACGAGATGGCGCACGTGCTCGCACAGCACTCCAACGAACGGATCTCGGCCTCCCAGGTCGCCGATCTGGCTCTTTTGATCGCGGACGCCACCACCGACATGGACCCCCAGATCCTGGCCGGTTTGGGTCTGGGCGCCCACTATGGTCTGATCCTCCCCTACAGCCGGGCCCACGAATCCGAAGCCGACCTGATTGGCCTCGACCTGATGGCGCGCGCGGGCTTCGACCCCCGCGAGGCCGTCCTCTTGTGGAGGAACATGGAGAAGAACGCCTCCGAAGAGGGCGCCGGTCCCGAATTCCTGTCCACCCATCCGACCTACCGCACCCGGACGCAGGATCTGGACCGGCGTATGCCGCGAGCCCTCCATCTCTACCACGAGGCGCGGGCTCGCGGGCGGACGCCCTGGTGTCGACGCTGAGGCAAGCCCTCCATGAAACCACACCTCCGCCATGCGTAGTTCTCGCGTTGCTCTGAACCTCCTCGCCGGCCTCCTTCTCGTCGCCGGAGTGGGAACGACCGCGTATCAGGCCTTCTTCCTGGGGCTTCCCCTGAGCCCATCGAGCGACGGAGAACTCTGGACCGTCGAGGCGCGCATCGAATTCCAGGCCATTGCCGGTCGCCCGATCCTGGCCCGATTGCTGATCCCGACCCCGCGCGGCAGCTTCAGCGACCTGGGCGAAAGCTTCGTCTCCCGCAACTACGGCGTCAGCATCGAGTCCGGTGGCCGCAACCGCGAGGTGGTCTGGTCGACGCGCCGAGCGGGAGGCGAACAAGCCCTCTACTATCGACTCGTCCTCGGGCGACGCATCGGCGTCGCTCCCGATTCCCTGCCGCCACCGGACCCCGTCGACCCGCCCGAACTCGATGGGGCCGAAGAGGTCGCCACCCGCACCCTTCTGGATGAAATCCGCAGCCAATCGGCCAACATCCAGACGTTCACCGCCGAGACCATCCATCGCCTCAACGATCGCGACGACGAGAGCGCGCGCGTTCTGAGCGGGCGCACCCCCTCGGCGAGCGCCATCGCCCGGGCCGCCGTGACGGTCCTGAGGTCGGCGCGCATCCCAACGGACCTCGTTCATGCGCTTCCGCTGCGAAACGCCACCCGGGTCGAACCCGAAATCCTGGTTGCGACCCACAACGGCGAGCAATGGTCGTACTACGAGCCCACGACCGGACGCCGCATCGACCCCGACGACGCCTTCGTCTGGTGGGAGGGCGACGTCGAAGTTCTCGACGTGGAAGGGGGCAAGCGTCCAAAGGTGGCCTTCAGCGTCCAGGCGAAGCCGGTGGCGGCCCTCGCCCTTGCCGGCGAGATCGGCCAACGCCGAGCCTCCCCGTGGATGGAATATTCCCTGTTCAGCCTGCCCTTGCAGACGCAACAACTCTACCAGGTTCTCTTCGTGATTCCGGTGGGCGTCGCCATCATCGTCCTGCTGCGTGTCTTCGTCGGCATCGAAACCTTCGGCACCTTCATGCCGGCACTCATCGCACTGGCCTTTCGCGAGACAAAGCTGCTTTCGGGCGTGATTCTCTTCGGCCTGCTGCTACTCATCGGCATGGCGATCCGCGCCGCGCTCGATCACTTGAAGCTTCTTCTCGTTTCGCGACTTTCGGTCATGCTGACGTTCGTCGTGCTCTCGATGGCCGGCATCAGCGTCGTCAGTCACCGCCTGGGGATCGAGAGTGGCCTTTCGGTGGCGCTCTTTCCCATGGTCATCCTGGCGATGACGATCGAGCGCATGTCGATTACCTGGGAGGAGCGCGGGGGCGGGCGCGCCTTCCTCGTCGCTGCGGGCAGTCTTTTCGCCGCCGCCCTCGCGCATCTGGCCATGAGCAGCCCCCTGGTCACGCACGTCGTCGTCACCTTCCCCGGAACCCTGCTGGTCCTGATCGCGTTGCTCCTTCTCGCGGGATCCTATCGCGGATACCGGCTGAACGAATTGACGCGCTTCCGCGCGCTTGCGGGACGTCGTTGAGATGTTTTTCTCCAAACGCCTCCGCCAACTGCGCGCCGCCGAAGTTCTCGGCATCAACCGACGCAACCGCGACCTCATCTTCGAACTCAATCCGCGTCGACGTTTTCCCCTCGTCGACGACAAATTGCGCACCAAGCAACTCGCCGCGGAACATGGGGTCCCCGTCCCTCCTCTGTACGGCGTTCTCGAAATCCAGCACGACGTTCGCAACCTCCCCGCCATCGTCGAGACCCAGGACGATTTCGCGATGAAGCCCGCGCATGGGGCCGGGGGGGACGGGATTCTCGTCATTACGAGTCAACGAAACGGGAAATACCGGAAAGCCAACGGCCAGTGGATCAGCTACGACGACGTCGCCTACCACGCTTCGAACATCGTGAGCGGCGCGTATAGCCTCGGCGGCGGGCGTGACACAGCCATGATCGAGTATCGGGTCCGATTCTCCCCCTTGTTCGAACGGATCAGCTACGAGGGGGTTCCCGACATCCGCATCGTGGTCGTTCGGGGCTACCCCGCCATGGCGATGGTGCGCCTGCCGACGCGCCAATCGGAGGGTCGGGGCAACCTCCACCAGGGAGCGATTGGCGTCGGCATCGACCTCGCCACGGGCGTCACCCTGGACGGCGTCTGGGGCAACGAGCGCATCGACGAGCATCCGGATACCGGTCACCGGGTCGCGGGCCTACAGATTCCCGACTGGGATCGCTTCCTGCTGCTGGCAGCGCGCTGCCAGGAGATGGTGGGCCTCGGATATCTCGGAGTCGACATCGTTCTGGATCGCGACCTGGGGCCTCTCCTGCTCGAACTCAACGCCCGACCGGGACTCAACATTCAGATCGCCAACGGCGCCGGACTGCGCTCGCGCTGCGAGCGCATCGAGCGAGAGGCCAGCCGGGCTGGCCGCGACGCGCTCGACCGGGTGCACTTCAGTAAGCAGGCGTTCGGACTGAACCCGGCGCCGATGACGGGCGCCGCCGAAGAGAGCCATGGATCGATACGATGAGCTTTCGGGTCCACCAGAGCAACCGATTGGAGCGTCTGGCCGAAGTCCTCGCCGATTGCTGCCAGGCGCCCCTGCACTCCGCCTTCGCCGCCGAATCCATCGTCGTGCCCAATACCGGCATGCAGCGCTGGCTCTCGCTTCGTCTCGCCGAACGACTGGGCATCTGCGCCAACGTGCGCTTCGCGCTGCCCGCGGCCTTTGCCTGGGACGTCTGGAAGCGCGTTCTCGACGACGTGCCCGACGCCGCGGCCTTCTCCGCCCCGGTGTTGGCCTGGCGCATTTTCGGCGCCCTCGAGGAAGCCGGCGACACGCCCGCCTTCGCGCCCCTGCGGGCCGCCCTCGGCGCGGCCGACGAGCTGCAGCGCTTCGAACTCGCGGCGCACGTCGCCGACGTCTTCGACCAATATCTCGTCTATCGGCCGGACGTCGTGCTGGGATGGGAGGACGGACGCCACGAAACCTCACCTCCATCGCGCGACGAGCGCTGGCAGGCCGAACTCTGGCGAAGGATCGCCGGCCCCGCCCAGCCCCGCCATCGGGCCCGGCTCGCCGACGCGTTCCGCGCGACGTCGTCCTCCCGGCTGGCGGACGCCGGCCTGCCCGAGCGGGTGCACGTCTTCGGCATCCCGGCACTCGCCCCGGTCTATCTGCGCACCTTCGGGCGCATCGCCGAGGTCGCCGACGTCCACTTCTACGTCGTGAACCCCTGCCGGGAATATTGGTTCGATATCCTTCCCCAGTCCGAGATTGCCCGCCGCAGCGGCGACCACGATCCGGCCGATCTCTACCTGGAGACGGGCAATCCCCTGCTGGCCTCGATGGGGCTGCAGGGCCGGGACTACATGAAACAATTCGTCGAGGATCTGGACAGCGGAGAGTCGGCCTTCGAGGATCCCCTGGACGAGGCCGAACACCCGACGCTGCTCGACGTCGTACAGAGCGACATCCTGGGCCTGCGCACCCGGGGCGGTGTCGAGCCCCGCGCACTCGATGAACCCAGGTGTCTGGTCGATCCCTTCGACGCAGCCGACGACGACCGCTCGGTCCAGATCCACGTCTGTCACAGCCCGATGCGCGAAGTCGAAGTTCTCCACGACCAACTGCTCGACCTCTTCGAGCGGTGCCCGGACCTGGAGCCCTCCGAGGTCCGGGTCATGACCCCGGACATCGAGACGTACGCCCCCCTGATCGACGCGGTCTTCGCCGCCGCCCCGGACGCACGGCGCATTCCCTACGCCATCGCCGACCGCCAGCCCCGGGCCGAACGATCCGCGGTCGCGGCCTTCCTCGCCCTCCTCGACCTGCCCCGGGGGCGCTTCGAGGCGACGGCGCTCCTATCACTCCTGGAAACCGCCTCGGTTCGTGCGCGCTTCGCACTCGAGGAGGCCGACCTGCCCGCGATTGCTGCGTGGGTCCGGACCGCCGGCATCCGCTGGGGCATCGACGCCGCCCACCGCACGTCTCTCGACCTCCCCGGAACCCAGGAGCACTCCTGGCGCTTCGGGATCGACCGCCTGCTCCTCGGCCACGCCATGGCCGGCGAGGACGAGTTCCTCTTCGACGGCATTCTGCCGGTCGACGACGTCGAGGGCCCCGAGGTCACCCTGCTGGCCCGCCTCGACGACTTCGCCGAAGCCCTCTTCGCGCTGGCCCGTGATCTCGAACAGCCGCGATCGCCGCGGGAGTGGAGTACGTTCCTCGAAGCGATGCAGAAGCGCTTCTTCGATGACGGGGCCGACGAGGAAGATCGCGAGACCATCGCGAAGGCCATCGGCGACTTCACCGACGAATGTCACCATGCCGGGTTCGAGGCCCCGCTCGACCGCGCGGTGATGGCCCACGTCCTCGACCGTCTGCTGCGCGCCCCCGGTGGTGCCTGGGCCTTTCTGTCGGGCTCGGTCACCTTCTGCACCATGGTGCCGATGCGCAACATCCCCGCGCGCGTCGTCTGCCTGCTCGGAATGAGCGACGGCGCCTTTCCCCGATCGCGCCGACCACCCTCGTTCGACCTCGTCGCGCAACGCCCCAGAGCCGGCGACCGCGCCACCCGCGACGACGATCGCTATCTCTTCCTGGAGGCGATCCTTTCGGCCCGACACACGCTGTACGTGAGCTACGTCGGCCGCCACATTCGCGACAATGCCGAGAGCCCTCCGTCGATCCTGGTGAGCGAATTGGCAGACGCCATCCACACGGGCGCCCGCCGAAACGACAGGCCGGCCGACGTCGAGACGGTCCACCCGCTGCAGGGCTTCAGCCCCCGCTACTTCACGGGCGAAGGGAAGCTGTTCAGCTACGTCTCCGAACTCTGCACCGCCGCCGAAGCCGCCCGGGTGAGCGTCGGCGCGCGCCCGGGCACGGGCGCGTTCGTGCCCCAGCGGCTGGCGGAGCCCGGCGACGAGATGCGCTCGATTTCCCTGGACGTGTTGCTGCGCTTCTACCGCAATCCGGCACGCTTCCTCCTACGCGACCGACTCGGCCTGATCCTCGACGAGCAGGAAGCCCTGATCGAGAGCACCGAACCCTTCGTCCTCGACCAACTCGCCCGGCACGCGGCCCGCCACCATTGCCTGCGGCTCCTCCGAGCCGGCCGCAGCGACGACGAGGTCCGCGAGATCCTGCACGCGTCCGCCGCACTCCCGCACGGCCAGATCGGCGACCGGGTGCTCGAAGATCTGCTGCGCCCGGCGCACGATGTTCATGACCAACTCGTTCCCCTCCTCGCGGGTGATCCGGCGCCCCCCGAATCCCTCGACCTCGACCTCGACGGATTCCGCCTGGTGGGCACACTCGGCGGCCTCACGCGCAGCGGCCTCGTCGATCTCGGATTCGGGGACGTGAAGGCCCGTGATCGTCTGCAACTCTGGATCCGCCACCTCGTCCTGAACATCATTGAGCCGCCCGGCGTCGAGAGGCGCAGCCATTGGGTCCACGACGCCGGCACCCTCGCCTTCGGTCCGATCGAAGCCCCGCTCCCTGTCCTGCAGCGACTCGCCGAGATCTACTGGGAAGGCCTCCAACGACCACTACCTCTGTTCTCCGACCAGTCCCACAAGAAGGCCTCCGGGAAGAAGGTTCCGGAAGAGCTCGAGGGTCTGCTGAAGGACGATTACGACGCCTACGCCCCCATCGCCTTCCGCGGCGCTTCGTTCGATCCAGACGACTTCGACGAGCTCGCGATCGACGTCTTCGGACCCCTGGTCGGAGCGGGCGGATGAAGAGCGGCGATCCGATCGCGCCCTTCGATGCGTGGAAGGCGCCGCTGGAGGGCATCCACGCGGTCGAGGCGAGTGCGGGGACGGGCAAGACCCACAACATCACCCTGCTCTACCAGCGCCTGATCATCGAACGCGGCCTGACGCCCGAGCGCATCCTGGTGGTGACCTACACCGTCGCCGCCACCGGTGAACTGCGGGCCCGTCTGCGCGCCTCACTCCAGCACGCCCTCGAATTCCTGCGAACCGTCGACCGCAAGGGAGAACCGACGCGCGAGGAGGCCGCCCCTCGTGCGCACTGCCCCGACGGCGCGAGGGAACCGACCTGCGATCAGAAAGCTCTTCTCGAGCACTGCTCCGACCCCGAGCAGGCGATGCGCCGTCTGGGGAACGCCATCCGCAGCTTCGACGAGGCTGCCATCTTCACCATCCACGGCTTCTGTCAGCGGGTTCTCGCCGAGAACGCCTTCGACAGCGGCGTCGCGGTGGAGGCCGAGGTCCTGGTCGACCCATCGGAGCTTCTCGCCGAATGCGTCGGCGATTTCTGGCGGCGCGAGGCCTACGAAGGAAAGCCCGCCTGGATCCGCCACCTGCTCGATCGAGGTTTCGGACCCGCGAAACTGCAAGGCGCTCTCCGCGGCCCGGTC
>JAPOLW010000178.1 GCA_029976905.1 bacterium
GTGGATCTTTGTCCTCCGCCCTCGGACCCGTGACGCGCGCGGTGCCGCGATTTGACCGCGTCCCGCGTGCGCCCGGCCGGGCCCTGGTCAGGCCGACCGTGGGCGATTCTCCACCGAGACCACCGCCCCCGCGCTATCCGGGTCGCGAACGAGGTCGAGCACCCGGCCGGCGATCTCTTCGGGAGTCAGCATCTCGACCGCGTCGATGATGGCCTGCAGCCAGGGCGCGGGTCCTCCCGGGCCGGACTCCTGCACCATGTCGGTCGAGACCAGGCCGGGGCAGACGCAGCTGACGCGCACGCCGTGGGTGTCGGCCAGGGGCGCGCAGGAGCGCGTGAAGTGGACGACACCGGCTTTGGTCGCGGCGTAGACCGCCTGCGGGGGCAGGGGAGTGAAGGCGGCGCCGGAGGCGGTATGAACGATGGCGCCGCCACCGGCGCGGGAGATCGGTTCGAGAGCCAGGCGAGTCCCAAGGATCACCGCCCGCAGATTGACGTCGACGATCGCGGCGGAACGCTCGGCAGAGACCTTCGGCCAATCGTCGGCGCCCTCCCCGATTCCCGCGTTGTTGTGCAGGATGTGCAGGGCGCCGTAGCGCTGCACGGTCTCGTCGATCATCCGATGGAGTGCTGGGGCGCTCCCAACGTCGGTGGCGCGCAGCCAGGCGTCGGCGCCGTGCTGGCCGACGAGAGCGGCGGTCTCCGCCGCCGCCTCCGCGCGGACGTCGGCAAGGACGACCGCGCGGGCTCCGGCCCGGGCGAGGGCAACGGCCGTCGCCCGGCCAATGCCGCGGGCGGCTCCCGTCACGATCGCGACTTTTCCTGCGACATCCATGTCCGCCTCGTTCGCAGGGCACTCCTAGCAGAAACCGATCTCGGATGGTGGTTCCCCATCCCGGCTGGCGCGGGTTCGTCCTCCCGAACTCCGGTGGTATAGAGGCGGGGTGTCGAAGATCATCTACAAACGCATTCTGGTGGCGGTCGACTTCTCGGAGCCTTCGGAGCAGGCCATGCAACACGCGTTTGGGCTGGCCCAGGCGTCGGGTGCTCAGATCCACGTGATCTACGTGATCGAGGACTCGTTTCGTGCCGCCCTTCCGTGGGCGAGCGAGGCCCAGGCGCAGGTGGAGAGGTTGCGCGCCATCGAGTTCGAGGCGGCAAACGGCAAGCTCGCCGAATTCGTTCCTTCGCCCCGCGACGTCGACGTCGAGCTCATGGTGCGCAATGGAGACGTCGAAGTCGAGGTCCTCGGCTACGCGCAGGAGATCGGGGCGGATCTGATCGTCATCGCCAACGTCGGCCGACGGCGTGTCGGAGAATTGCTGCTCGGGTCTTCGGCCGCAAGCCTACTGCGCACCAGCACCCTGCCGGTTTTGCTGGTGCCGCCCGCCGCCTAGGCGAGGCGCCGGACCCGGGCCACAGGACGCCCTCGGCGGGTGGAGGGAGATCTCCCGCCGGGAGATTCGCCGCAGACCTTGACATGTCGGCATATCGCGACGAACGTCGCCGTCATGCGAGACCGGATCGCGGCGGCTCGTCCCCGCAGCTGGCGCGAACATCTCCACGAGGGGATCTTCGAAGCCGATACGCCCACGGGCAAGGCCTTCGATGTCGCTCTGATCGTCGCGATCCTCGCGAGCGTGGTCGTCGTCACCCTCGACAGCGTCGAGGAAGTCAACCGGCGTCATCACGACGCGCTGGTCGTTGCGGAATGGCTGGTCACCCTGGCCTTCACCGTCGAATATGTCCTTCGGCTCGTCTGTGTGCGCCGTCCGATCCACTACGCGGTGAGCTTCTTCGGCGTGGTCGATCTCCTCTCCATCCTGCCGACGTACGTCGGGCTTTTCGTCCCCGGGGCGGAGTCTCTTTTGGTGATCCGCTCCTTGCGTCTCCTGCGGGTCTTTCGTGTCTTCAAGCTCGCGCGTTTTCTCTCCGAGGCGACCGAATTACGCGCCAGCATCCACGCGGCCCGCGCCAAGCTCGCCGTCTTCGTGGTGACCGTGGTGATTTCGGTCGTGATCGCAGGCACGGCCATGTACGTCGTCGAGGGGCCCGAGCACGGCTTCACGTCGGTGCCGAAGGGGATGTATTGGGCCGTGGTCACGCTCACGACCGTTGGGTACGGCGACGTGACACCGGAGACTCCCCTGGGCCAGATGCTCTCGGTCGTCATGATGATTCTGGGCTATAGTCTCATCATCGTCCCCACCGGGATCGTCTCTGCGGAATTGGCGTTGGCCGGACACCACCGCATTACGTCGCAGCATTGCCCCGCCTGCTCGCGCGAGGGGCACGACGCCGACGCCGTGTACTGCAAGTACTGTGGCGAGAAGCTCTGAGGGGTGCGTTCCGTGCAGGCGGGGCGCCCGGCAGGATGCGTCACGCGGACGAGAGAAGCGCGCGGATCGAAGAGTGGAGGCTCCGGGGCGCCGTCAGGACCTCTCGGGCATCCAAAAAGAGGTCGCGCCCACCCAGGTCGGTCGCGACGCCGCCGGCCCGGCGCACCAGGAGAACGCCCGCGGCGATGTCCCACGGATGCAGCCCTCGCTCGAAGTAGGCATCGAAGCGCCCGGCGGCGACGTAGGCCAGATCGAGGGCGGCGGCTCCGGCGCGGCGCAGATCGCGGCATCGCGGGAGAAGCCGACGCCAGTCTTCGAGGTATTCGTCCGCGCGCTCCCGCCGGTCGTAGGGGAAGCCGGTGGCGACGAGGGCCTCGTTGGGTGACGGGCAGTTGCTCGTCGTGATCTCCTCGCCGTTGCATCGCGTGGGTCCGTCCACCGTGGCTTCGAAGAGCTCGTCGCGCATGGGATCGTAGACGACACCGGCAAGGAGGTCGGTGCCGGGTCTGCCTGCGAGCGGATCACCGGGTCGGAAGCCGCAAACGGCGGCGATCGAAACCGCGAAGTGGGGGACGCCGTGTGCGAAGTTCACCGTGCCGTCGAGCGGATCGACGACCCAGCAGACGGAAGCGTCGGGTGTCGCGGTGGCGCCGCTCTCCTCTGTGAGGCGGGCGTGGTGGGGAAAAGCGGCTGCGATTCGTTTGGAGATCAACGCATCGACGCGACGGTCGGTATCGGTGACGAGGTCGACGGCGCTCGCCTTCGTTTCGATGTGCCTGGTGGCGGGAACGCGGGCGCGGATCTCGCGACCGGCGTCGCGCGCGAGTTCTGCGGCGAAGGCCGCAAGGGCTGCGGGTTCGACATCGGACATCGGGGAGAGCGTAGCGAATCTCCCGGTCGCCGTCCCGGGGCGCATCGCGCCCCTCCGGGGCGGGCGCCGCCCTCGGCCCGGGTCGGATCTGGCGCGCGGGAAGCCCCACGTGCGAGGATGCGTCCATGCCCGTGCGACTCGAACGCCCACCCGAGCATCCCCATGTGGCCCTGGTGACCCTGGATCGTCCGGACAAGGCCAACAGCCTCGATCCGGCCATGTTGCGCGAACTCGCGGCGGCCTGGCGGGAGATCGCCGAGGATGCGGCCGTGCGCTGCGCGGTTCTCACGGGCGAGGGGAGCCGCGTGTTCTGCGCGGGCATGGACATGAGCACCACGATCCCGATCTCGCAGCGGTTTGCGCGCGGGGAGCGCATCGAGCCCGGGGAGTTCGAGGCTTTGCGCAGTGTGTCGACGGCGCTCCTGGCTGGCTTCGACCTCGGAACGCCGCTCGTCTGTGCCGTCAACGGACATGCCCGCGCCGGTGGCTTCGACATGATGCTTGCCGCCGAGATCCGCTTCGCGGTGCCGGAGGCCACCTTTGCCCTCGAGGAGGTGGCGCTCGGACTCTACCCCACAGGCAACGCTTCGGTTCTTTTGCCGCGTCAGATTCCCTTGGTGCATGCCCACGAAATTCTCCTTGCCGCGCGCCCCATCTCGGCCGAGCGAGCGCTGGCGATCGGCTTGATCAACCAGATCGTCGAGCCCGGAGAACTGCTGCCGAGGGCCTTCGAGATGGCGGATACGATTGCGGCCAACGCTCCCCTGGCGGTGCGTGAAACGCGACACGGCGTGCGCGAGATCTCGGGCCGTTCGCTCGAGGAGGGGTATCGGATGCAGGAGACCATCGGACGGGAGTTGCGCAGGACCGAGGATGCCCGCGAAGCGCAGCGCGCCTTCGTCGAGAAGCGACGCCCACGCTGGCGGGGGCGTTGACGCGAGCGGGATCCGACCCAGAGCGTCTGGTACGACTCGGGGCATGTTCTTCGAATCAAACGTTCTTTGCGTGGAGCGGTCGGGCCACGTCGGACTGCTCTGGCTGGATCGCCCCGAGAAGCGCAACGCCATGTCGCGCGAATTATGGCAGGGTCTGCCACGGGCCATCCAGGCGCTCGTGGAGGAAGCCGATGTGCGCGCCATCGTTCTGGCCGGGCGTGGGCGGAGCTTTTGCGTGGGACTCGATCTCACCGACGCGATGTTGACCCCGAGCGAGGCACCGGCCTCGCAGGCTGCCGCGAACCTCGCGCAGATGGAGGTGACCACCGCTTTCCAGAAGGCGATCACCGCAGTCGCGGAGTGTCCTGTACCCGTCATTGCAGCGGTCCACGGGCACTGCCTGGGGGGTGGCATCGATTTGATCACCGCCTGTGACGTCCGACTGGCCGCGAAGGACGCGACCTTCGGGGTCCGCGAGACCCGGATTGGTATCGTCGCGGACGTCGGCACGCTGCAACGTCTTCCGGCGATCGTCGGGGCGGGGCACGTCGCCGAACTCGCCTATACCGGCAAAGACATCGACGCGGCGCGGGCCGAGAAGATCGGTCTGGTGAACGAAGTCTTCGAGGATTTCGACGCAACCCACGGGGCGGCGTGTGCGATGGCCGAAGAGATCGCCGCGAATTCTCCCATGGCGGTTCGGGGGACGAAGTTCATCCTGCGCCAGAGCGAAGACCTGACCACCGAGCAGAGCCTGCTTCTCAACGGTCTGTGGACGATGGCGACGAGCCTGCAGTCCAATGACCTCCGCGAAGCGGTGTCGGCCTTCGTTGAGAAGAGACCGGCAAAGTTCGACGGGACCTGAGTGAACCTCCGGGGGCCGCGCCACGAGCGATTGGCCCCGGGGAGCCGACCGGAAGGCGACTCGCGACGCGGGATCCCTAGAACGCGTAGGTCAGTTCCGCGCCCCACAGGCGCGGGGCGGCGTAGGAGCGCTGGATGACGCCGAGAGGTCCGGCGAGGGGGAGGACGGCGTCGAAGTAGGTTTCGTTGGTCAAATTCCGGCCCCAGAGGGCGACCTGAGCCCGTTCGTCGAGAAAATCGTAGCTGAGCCGCGCGTTGATGAGATGAAAACCGCCCTGCGTGGCCTCCGGGATCTCCGGGCCCACGAACATCTCGCTCGCCCGGTAGGCCCACTCGATCCGTGGCGTCAGGAATCCGGCGAGCCATCCCCGGCCTTCGATCGGGACGGAGTATTGCGCGGTGACGAGCGAATTGTACTCCGGCGCATTGGGGAGTCGCTGGCCGGAGCGGTCGAGGGGCAGGGCGCCGCCGAGCGGATTGGTCGAGTTGGGGAAGGAGTCATAGCGCGCGTCGAGGTATCCGAGCATGGCGGTGAGCAGCAACCCGTCGATCGGGATGGCCTGGGCTTCGACCTCCACGCCGCGAATCGTCGCCTTGGCGGCATTGAGCGTCAGTTGTCGGGCGGTGATGGTTCCATCGGGGTTCGTGGTGGTCTCGAGTTGGGTGCGCTGGATGTCGTCGTAACGGCTGTCGAAGAGCGCCAGATTCATCGTGAGCCGCTCTTCGAGTGCGATGACCTTCGCGCCGGGTTCGAAGTTGTCGAGGGTCTCGGGCTGGTAGGGAATCAAACCCGCCGTCGGTTCTCCCTGTAGAACCGCATTCAGTCCACCACCCTTGAAGCCACGTGAGTAGGTGAAATACGTCATCAGGTGGTCGAGTCCGGTCGGCTCGAGCCATTGCGGTGGAGCAAAGAGAGAGACGCTCGCCATCGGTGTCCACGAGCGGAAGACAGCGCTGTCCCGGACGTCGACGAGTACCTGCTCGTCCTCGGGTAGGTTCAGATTGCGATTTACCTGCCGCCCGCGCTTTTCGTCCTCGGTGTAACGCAGGCCCGCGGTGGCGCTCAGCCAATCGGTCGGGGTGACGGTTCCCTGCGCGAAGAGGGCCCAGGTGAAGTTGTCGCTCAGAACGCGGTTGACATTGCGTTGGTTGACCAGCGGGACCAGGAGTCCGTTGTTGCGGTCGCCCGTTTCCCAGAAGAGGAACGCGCCGGTGACGAGGTCGATCCGGTCCTCCCAGGCGGACGCGGCGAGCTGGAACTCCTGTTGGATCTGCTGGGCCTGTCCGGGGCGGCCGTCGACCGGGTCGGTGCCGCCGAGGTTGGCGAGTTGAAGGACGGTGAGGTCGGTGGCGTCGAGATCGGTGCGCGACGGGCTTCTCTGCTGACGCCACGACGTGATCGACTTGGCGCTGATCTCCCGGAGTGGCCCGAAGTCACCGGCGTCGTATTGCACCGTGCCCCAGGTTCCCCACGAGGAGGTTGCCGCGATCTGGTTGGCGTCGGTCGAGATGACACGGGGGCCGGTCTCGGCGCAACGCGCGTAGTACTCGGGGCTCCCCAGGGCGCCCGGTTGGATGAAGACGCACTCTCCGCTCGGGCTGTGGATCTGATCCTTGAACCAGCTGCCGCTGACGTCGATCGCAAGGTCCTCGAGTGGCAGAAAGCGAAGAGAGCCGATGAACGAAAGACCGTTCTCTTCGCCCCAATACGCGTCGAAATTCCGATTGTACGCGTATCCCCGGCGGTTGCGCGACGCGAAGGCGATGCGCGAGAAGAGCTTGTCGTCCAACCAACCGATCCGGATCGGGACGTCGACGCTCAATCGTGTGCGGATCTGACCGAGGTTACCCGGGCGCAACGAGATGGTCGCCTGTAGGTCCTCGGCCGGACGGGTCGTCGTCACGCTCACGGCTCCGCCGACGGTATTCTTTCCGAAGAGGGTTCCCTGCGGGCCGCGCAGGACCTCGATCGACTGGATGTCGACGACGTCGAAGATCGAGCCCTGGGCGCGCGGGAGATAGACCCCGTCGACGTAGAGTCCGACTCCCGGGTCGAAGGAGATCCCCGTTCCCGACGTGCCCACACCCCGGATCACGATCTGGGCGACCTGGCGGCTGGCGCCGCCCAGGATGGTGAGGTTCGGGACCAGCTGTTGGATTTCGTCCAGCCGGGTGACGTTCGAGTTCTGCAGTGCGGCCGCCCCGAGGGCGGTGACGGCAATCGGGGTGTCCTCCAGGAATTCTTCGCGCTTGCGCGCGGTCACCGTGATCTCCTCGACCCGGGCGAGCGAACGCAGACCTTTGCCCTCGTTCTCGGCGCCGCTCTCCAGCACTCCCTCGGCGGATCGGGCC
>JAPOLW010000179.1 GCA_029976905.1 bacterium
GGCCCATGGCGTAGTCGGCGTTGGCCAGGAGCGCGGAGGGTTCGGCACAGTCGAAGGGGAAGATCGCGGCGCCGAGGCTCGCGGTCGTGTGGATCTCCTGGCTTCCGATGACGAAGGGCTCGGCGATCGTTGCGAGGACCCGCTCTGCGAGTCGACCGGCATCGCGCGCCTCGGTCACCTCTTCCAGGAGGACCCCGAATTCGTCGGCGCCCAGACGGGCGACGACGTCGTAGGGACGCACGAGCGCCCGCAATCGGCCGGCCGTATGCTCGAGGAGCAGATCGCCGATGTCCTGGCCGCGGGTATCGTTGATCTTCTTGAACGAATCGAGATCGACGAGCAGGAGAGCGCCGGGTTTATGGCTTCGTTCGCTGCGCGCCAGGGCCTGAGCGATCCGATCCCGGAAGGCGGCGCGATTGGCGAGGCCGGTCAGGGCGTCGTGGCGCGTCAGGAAGGCGAGTTGGCTCGACGTCTGCCCTCGTTCGACGGCCCAGAGCAGCACCCGGCCGAGCAGTTCGGCGGTGCACTCCGCATCGGCGACGTAGTCCTGGGCGCCCCGGCGCAGGGTGTCTGCGGCGGCCTTTCGTTCGTCGTTGCGGCACAGCACGACGACCGGGAGAAGGGGGGCGCGTGCCTGGAGTTCGGCGATCCCCGGGGCCCCGGTGTCGCCGAGGACGGTGAGGCCGACGAGCGCCACATCGAAGGACTCCCGGTCGAGCCGCCGCACACCGTCTTCGAGGGTTGCTTCGAAGCTGATCGCGAATTCTTCCCGATCAGCCGCGCAGAGCAACTCCACGATGCGGGCCGCCGCGCTGGGACGGTCTTCGATGAAGAGGACGTTGACCATGGGGATCGGGGGCATTTCGGGCCCTGCATCGTCATCGGCGCGGATCGGTTCGGGCTTGAGGAGCCCGCCCTCCGGTCTGCCAGGGCCTCCGCGGGGCGTGCCCGGGAGCCCCGGGTGCCGTCGGCCTCATCCGGAGGGCGACTCGAGCCGCAGGCCTCCGTAGACGTTGAAGCCGGGTGCTGGCTCGTAGTAGCGGCCCCCGAACGCATTGAGGCGCACGGTGCCGTCGTAGCGTGCGTTGGTCAGGTTCTGGAGGCCGACGAAGGGCTCCAGGGCCCAACCGCCGACCATCCCCGACCACGCCAGGCGTAGATTGATGAGTCCATAGCCGGCCGCGCGGGCGGTGTTGGCGTCGTCCACGAAGTAGCTGCCGACCAGATAGCCCTCGATCGCGGCGATGAGGCCGCTGTCGTGGGTATAGGCGACCTCCTGGAAGACGAACCACGGAGGGATGCCGGGTTCGCGGTTGCCACTGAAGTCACCGTCGTCGGTGCGGTAGGACAGATATTGGCCGTGCAGGGCGGTCGCGGCGCCGCTCCAGACGACGCCGGGCAGGGGTTCGCTGCGCCAATCGACCTCGAATCCGAGGCGACGCGACCGACCGGCGTTGCGGAAGGCGACCCGGCCCGCCGGAGTCTCGTAGGGAATCAATTCGTCATCGATGTCGATCCGGTAGAGCGATGCGCCGACCTCGAGGCCCGCCGGAGTGAAGCGAAGACCGAGCTCGTAGCTGCGCGCTGTCTGGGGTTCGATGTCGGGATTGAAGCCGGGTCCATCGGGGTTCACCAACTCCGTCGTCGTCGGCGCCTGGAACGCGGTGGCGACGTTGGCGAACCATTGCAGGTGCGCCGTGGGTGCCCAGAGAACACCACCCCCCGGGCTCCATTGGTCGAGCGTGCGCGTACCGGACGCATCGCTGTCGGGCGGCGTCCGGACGTCGACGGCGTAACGCACCCCGTTCCAACGGACCCCGGCGCTGACCTCGATGGCTTTGGTCAGCGAGAGGGTCTCGTGGAGGAAGACGCCGATCCCGGTCACCCGCTCGATTTGATCGAGTCCCTGTGCCCCCTTTTGTCCCTCTTCGTTCGCAAAGCGCTGGCGGTCGTCGTGTTGATGTTGTGCCTCGACACCGACGGTGAGGCGTTGTGCGAACCCGAAGAGGGTTTCTTCGTGCGTATAGCGGAGACCCGCACCTGGACTCACGCGGTCGAATTGTACGATGCCGTCTCCTGCGCTCGGCAGGATCGGCAGCTTTGCCTCGAAGTCGCGGTAGAGGGCGTAGGCGTAGGCGGCGAGGTGCCCGGTGTCGAATTGCCGGTCGAGCATGGCTGCCAGGCGGACCTGGTCGACGGCTTCGCCGGCGTCGAGGCGGACGTTGCGCTCGCGGGCCTGTTGGGGGTCGGCCCGCGCTTCTTCCTCGGTCAGCCCCCCGGGGTCATCGGCGCGCGGGGCGTAGACCCCGTCGGCCAGGAGGGAGAATCGGGTGTCTTCGTCGGCATCCCAGTGGAGGCGACCGAGAAAGGTGCTGGCGCGCGCGCTGCTGTGCTCCCGGTAGCCGTCGGTCCGGAAGGTCGATCCCGTCGCGATCGCGCCCAGGTTTCCGTGACGACCACCCACCTGGGCCAGGAGCTTGGCGAGACCGAAGGAACCGCCGGTGATGCGGAGGGTCGCGCCGGGACGGTCGGGCGGGGGATCGGTGCGCAGATGCAAAACGCCGCCGGCCGCGTTGCCGTACAGCGCAGCGCCGGGGCCGCGCAAGACCTCGATCCGCTCGACGGCGCCCAACTCGATCGTGTCGATCTGGGATTGTCCGTCGGGCAGGGTCTCGGGGAGGCCATCGACCAGGACCGTGATTTCGCGCAGTCCGAAGGCGGCGCGCGTGCCAAAACCGCGCACCTGGACGCGGAAGTCCTGGGCGTAGTTGCCGCTGTTCTGAACGAAGACGCCAGGGACCCGGCGAAGCGGTTCGTCGAGGCCGACGGTCGGCCGGGTCCTTCTGCCGTCCCCGGCGGTGACCACGCTCACGGCGGCCGGGATGCGTGCCAGCGGCGCCTTCGAAGGCGTTCCCGTGACGACGAGCGTCTCCACCGGCTCCGGGGGCCGTGCGGGCCCCGGTGCTTCGGCCGACGAAGCGCGAATTGGGAAGACGAGCAGGGCAAACAGAACAGGGAGCGCCCACCATCGCCACGTCCGACCGCCCTCGTCTCGACGATCGCAGGCGCGCACGTCTCCTCTTTCTCCCCGGCAGATCATGGGACGGCGCGGGGCCTACTTCGCGGGTTTCTCGATCTCGGCGAGGAAGGCGTCGGCCAGCGATTCGTAGAGAGAGGTTCGGCAGACCAGATGCGACGTCTCGTAGGCGACCAGCGCCGCTGCCGACAAGGGTAGGACCATGCCGTGTGCGCCGGTCATCTCGACCAGGATCACGAACGCGGTGATGGGGCTCTGCACCACGCCGCTGAAGTACGAGACCATCCACAAGAGAACGAGTGCCTGGGGGTCGAAGAAGGGAAGGAGGGGGGAGGTGGCTTGTCCGAGAGCGGCGCCGGTCGTCAGGCTCGGATCGAAGAGCCCGCCCGGGATGCCGGAGAGAAGCGTGATGAAATTCCCCGCGGCAACCGCCGGTGCGAGCCAGACGGGATAGCTCTGCGCATCCATGAGGATGCTCCTGGCCGCGGTATAGCCGCTGCCGTAGCTCAACCCGCTCGACAGCAGCCCGAGCACGCCCAGACCGAGTCCGAGGCCGAGCGCAAGGAGGTGCGGATGGGAGGCGCGCAGGGGCCGGAGTCGTCGGTTCGCCGTCACGACCCCCTGGGCGAAGCCGCCTCCGAGGAGTCCTCCCACCGCGCCGATGACGGGCACCAGGAGCCATTGCTCGACCGTCACCAGATCCACGTCCACGACGCCGTAGAAGTAGTAGTCGCCCAGAAAGACCAGGTTCACCAGACACGCGACCACGGCGGTGCGGACGATCGTTCCGGCGTTGTTCTTCTCGAAGGAGCGTCCAATCTCCTCGAACGCGAAGACCGCGCCGGCGATGGGTGTGTTGAAGGCGGCCGCGATCCCGGCCGCGCCGCCGGCCAGGATGAGGCCTCGTTGGACGAGGTGGTGCTGGAAGTCGGCAAAACGTGTCGAGAGATAGAGGGCGCACGCTCCCACGTGAACCGACGGTCCCTCGCGGCCCATCGTCGGACCGGCAAAGAGGCCCAGGACCAGCAGGAGCATCTTGCCGACCAGGATACGCATCGACAGAACCGGATCGCGCCCCGGGCCATGCGGCACGCGCAGTGCCGCGATCGTCTGCGGGATCCCGGTTCCGTCCGTTCCGGGGAAGACCCGGTCTCGTAGAGGGCAGATGAGGAGCAGCGAGACGCTCACGACGCCTGCCGGCAGGAGTGGGGAGATCCCCATCATCCAGCGCCGGGTCTCCTCACTCAGGTCGTCGACGTAGTGGAAGAAGTAGGCGCCGAGGCCGCTGGCCGACGCGGCCAGGAGCCAGACGACATGCCGGCGAAGAGCGGCCGGCGACAGGAGGTTCTGTCGCCAGCCCGCCCAGCCGGGGGGCAGCGGCCGGCTTTCGTCGGTGGCAGCCATGGCGCGCTCAAGCGCGCCGAAATGCGCGGAAACGCCGGATCAGTTCGTTGGTGGACGCGTCGTGCCGCAGATCGGGTTCTTCGGTCGTTTGCAACTCCGGAACGATTCGTTCGGCCAGAACCTTCCCCAATTCGACGCCCCATTGGTCGAAGGAGTTGATCCTCCAGATCCAACCCTGCGTGAAGACCTTGTGCTCGTAGAGCGCCACCAACTGGCCCAGGACGTTGGGCGTGATTTCTTTTTTGACCAGGAGGGTGGTCGTCGGATGATTGCCCCGGAAGGTCCTGTGCGGCACCTGGGCCTCGGGGACGCCTTCGGCACGGACCTCCTCGGCGGTCTTGCCGAAGGCAAGCGCCTCGGTCTGTGCCAGGCAGTTGGCCATCAGGAGTTCATGATGCACGCCGAGGTCGTGCGACGGACGCGCGAAGCCGATGAAGTCGCAGGGGATGAGCTTCGTTCCCTGATGGATGAGCTGGTAGTAGGCATGCTGGCCGTTGGTTCCGGGTTGGCCCCAGACGATCGGTCCGGTCTGATAGTCGGTGATGGCTGCGCCGCCGCGGTCGACCGACTTCCCGTTGCTCTCCATGTCGAGCTGCTGGAGGTACGAGGTCAGGCGCCAGAGGTATTGGTTGTAGGGCAGGATCGCCTGCGTCTGCGCGCCGCAGAAATCGCCGTACCAGAGGCCGATGAGTCCCAGGGTCACCGGCAGATTGTGCTCGAGGGGGGCGGTGCGGAAATGCTCGTCCATGGCCCGGAAGCCGGCGAGCATGTCGTGGAAGCCGTCGGGGCCGATGGCCACCATCAGGGACAGTCCAATGGCCGAATCGTAGCTGTATCGGCCGCCGACCCAGTCCCAGAATTCGAACATGTTGTCGGTATGGATGCCGAACTTCGAGACCTCGGCCGCGTTGGTCGAGACGGCGACGAAGTGCCGCGCCACGGCGTCGTCGTCGCCGAGCGCCTCGAGGCACCAGCGGCGTGCGGTGCGGGCATTGGTCATCGTCTCGAGCGTGGTGAAGGTCTTCGAGCAGATGATGAAGAGGGTCTCGGCAGGATCGAGACCGTGCACCGCCTCGGCGAAGGCGGTGGCATCGACGTTCGAGACGAAGGAGAAGGTCATGCTCCGGTCGCTGAACGCCCGGAGTGCTTCGTAGGCCATCGCGGGTCCGAGGTCCGATCCACCAATGCCGATGTTGATGACGTTGCGGATGCGTTTCCCGGTATGCCCCCGCCAGTCGCCGCTGCGGACGCGCCCGGCGAAGGCGCCCATGCGGTCGAGGACGGCGTGGACGTCGGGAACCACGTCGTGGCCGTCGACCTCGACCGTCGCGCCGCGCGGCGCGCGCAGGGCGGTATGGAGGACGGCCCGATTTTCGGTCACGTTGATCTTCTCGCCGCGGAACATGGCCTCGATGCCGCCGGCGAGGTCCGCACGCCGGGCCAGCGCCCGCAGCAGCTCGAGGGTCTCCCCCGTCAGGCGGTTCTTGGAGAAATCGACGTAGAGGTCGAGAACGTCGAGCGAGAGGCGCCGACCGCGGTCGGGGTCCTCTGCGAAGAGATCCCGGAGGTGGCGGTCGGATACCTCGGCGTGATGGCGCTCGAGGGCCTTCCATTCGTCCCAGGCGCTGGGCGTACCGTTCGTTTCACTCACGTCGACCTCCCCTTCGTCGGGGCAGCGTGCCGACTCCGACGGGATGTTGCAACGGCACCCGATTTTCCTGTTTTACATCGCTCCGATGCGAGAGCTTGCCGCGCAGGCGGTCCTGTTGGCTCGCTCGTTCGAGGTGGCGGACCCCGAGGGCGTTCTCCTCTCCGACGAGGACCGCCGGGCTGCGACGGAGGAAGGCCGCACCGCGGGGGGGGCGCCCGAGCAGCAGGCCGAGTCTCGTGCGGACGCCGTCCTTCGCCGGGTCGATGGACGTCTCCGGGCGATCGGGCGGGTGCGGACCTGGACGCGCATCTCGCCGGCCCTGGGAGTTCCCGTCGTGCTGGCCTCGTTCGTCGTCGGCCTCTCGACCAATGCGCTGGGCCCGAGCCGGCAGATCAACCTGCTGGCCTTCCCGTTGCTCGCCCTCCTCTCCTGGAATGTCGGGGTCTACGTCGCCCTGGCGGTCGCCGGTCTCGCCCGGGCCGCCCGGTCGACACCGGGCTTCGAACCCGCCGTCGATCCCGGCCGGCGGCCGACCGGGTCCGGGGGCGGCACGGGTCTGCTGTCTTCGCTCGTCTGGTGGGCTGGCGAGTGGACGCTCGAGCGTGTCCGCACTCCGGATCCGGCCCAGGCAGAGGTCGTCTCGCGTGGCTTGATGAACTACTGGAGCGCGTGGTCGCAGGCCTCGCTCGCGCTCGGGATCGCTCGGTTGCGATCCTTCCTGCACCTCGGTGCGGCCGCCCTCGCCACCGGGGTCGTCGTCGGGATGTACGTGCGCGGGCTGGGCCTGGAGTACCGTGCCATGTGGGAGAGCACCTTTCTTGCCCCCGAAATGGTCGCGGGTCTCCTCCGGTTCGTCCTCGGTCCTGCGGCGAAGGTGCTGGGGATGGGTCTTCCGGACGCGAGGGGCCTCGTGGAAATGGCGGCGCCCGGTGGAACCCCGGCGGCGCCGTGGATCCACCTCTGGGCGCTCACGACGGCCGGGGTCGTGGTGGTTCCGCGCGTGCTGCTCGCGAGCCTGCAGATCCTGCGTGCCGTCCGGCTCGGCCGGGCGGTCGGGGTCGATCCACTCGGGGGGCCGTTCCGGGCCCTGTTGCCCGCCGATCGCGGTGCCGGAATCCGGGTCGACATCTTTCCCTACAGCCACCGACTCGGCGGCCGTCCCCGCGAAACTCTGCACGCCCTGGTCGCCGATCTCCTGGGGTCTGGCGCGCGGATCGACGATCGGGAGCCGGTGGTATGGGGGACC
>JAPOLW010000017.1 GCA_029976905.1 bacterium
CCCACCGAGCCTCGGGCGCCGCTGGCGCACGCTCTTCGGCGGAAGCAAAGAAGTCGAGGGCGATCGTCACGACCAGAGGCAGAAGCCACAGAAGAGAGAGGGGCCCGACGTGGGGTGAAGTCACCAGATAGGTCAGGCTCGTCAAGGGCATGACGAAACCCAGGGACGATCTGGGCTTCCATCCCCCCGATGTGCTCGTAGAATCCGACTGCATGTACATTTCCAACGGGGCTCGCGACGCCTCCCCCGCGTCAACTCTCCTGATGGACGAACGGTTTCGTCAAGCGATTCATTCCCGAAGTCGTTCGGTCGCTCGTACCACCCGACCGGCCAGCACCTCAGCCAGATTGCCGAGGACGATGCTCGCGACGCGTGGATATCTCCGGCGTAGCCGCTCCAGGGATTCCCGATCCAGACCGATGAGCCGCGCATCTTCGTGGACGGTCACGTCGGCCGAGCGCCGGCCCTCGCTACAGAACACAGCGACTTCTCCGACCACGTCCCCTCGCCTGAGTCGTCCGAGTTCGCGCTTCTCTCCCTCTTGCCCCGTCGTCACCACGAGCTCTCCGTCGATGACCACGAACATGTCGTCGCCCTCGTCGCCGGTTCGCATGATCATCTCGCCCCGGGGGACGGTCTTCAGATTCGCCATCAGGGCGACCACGCGCGCCTGTGCCCGTTTCAGACCGGCGAAGAGCGGAATCGACTTCTCCAACTCGGATCCCAGATCGAGAGTGAGAAGATCCCAAAGGCTGACGATCCGGATTCGGCTGCACAACGCGGGCGTCACAGTGAGATCGAGCAGCCAGGCAAAGAAGAGGGTGAAGGCACTCAGGGATCCAAAGTCGATGAAACTTTGCAGATTGGTCTGGGTCAGGGTGGCAAAGCCGAGACAGAGACCAATCGAGGTATAGGTCACGGGCCGACCGACGCTCTTGAGGGCTTCGATCGTCCCCAGAGTCTCGTCGGCCTTCGAGCGCGCCGCCTGACTGAAGCGCGACATATAGTGAATCGTGTCGTCGACGGCGATCCCGAGTACGATGCACGCCACCAGGCCTGTGATGGTGTTCAAGGGAATGCCAAAGAGACCCATGGCGCCAAAGTAGACCAGCACCGGGATCGCGTTGGGAAGCAACGCGAGAAGGCCGATCCGCATCGAGGCAAAGAGCAGCGTGACAATGATGTAGATGGCGATGAAGGCGATGCTGAGACTCTCGGCCTGGCCACGGGCGATGTCGTCGATCGCCTTGTTCACGAGAACGACATTCCCCGTGGGGCGCCCGGACATCCCTTCCGGCACGACCTCATCGACTCGTGCCTGGATCCTCCCGAAAAGATCGCGCAACTCGGCGCTATCGGAGGTTCGCGCCCGAACCAGGATGCGAGTGGTCTGGTAGCGGGAGTCGACGAATGCTTCCAATTCCTCGGTCGCACCGAAGAAGAGGAGCTGGTCGGTCATCTGGGCCGTGTCGGGAATCCGGAGTTGGGCCGGGTCACTGTCATGGAAGGCCCAGTGGATGGTCTTGACGTGATCGGCGATCGAAGTCGCGGATCCTACCTCCGGCTGGTCCTCGATCCACTCCTGTAGAGCTTCGACGAGGGCGAGGTTGGCGGGCTCCTTGAAGGCTTCGCGCGCACCTCCCTCGAGAACCACATGGAAGGAGTTGGCACCGCCCAGCTCCTCGTTGACGACCTCGAAGTGGGTTCGGACCGGAGCCCCTTCGAGAAAGTTCGAAATGAGGTTGTTCGTGACGTTGATCTGGGTGACGCCGTAGAGCGAGATCGCGATCAGGATTGCCGTGGCGAAAAAGATCTTGTTCCGGTGCGCGACGTCGAAGCGAGCCACCTTCTCGAGAAAATCATCGAGTCGGCTGCCCGACGTCTCGTCGGAGGCGGCGCGCCTGGGCACACGAAGGACCTGAAGCATGGCGGGCGTGTATGTGAAGGTGGCCAGTGCGGTCGCGAAGGTTCCGAAGGCGGCGAAGAGACCGAACTCTTGAATCGCACCGATCGGACTGACCGCGAGAGAAAGAAAGCCCGCCGCCGTGGTGATCGCGGTGAGGGCCAATGGAGCCCCGACTTCCTCGACGGCTTCCGCCGCGGGACCGGCCCCGCCTTCGCCCTTTGTGACGCCACGCTCGACGGCCTCGGAGTAGGCGGCAAGAACGTGCACCGTGTAGGCGAAACCGATCGACAGAAGAAGAGGCGGAAGGATGGTCGTGACGAGGTTGAGCGACTTGCCGACCCCGGCCATCAGACCCAGGGTCCACAACAGGGCAATGAGAATCGTGGTCAGAGGCACGAGCACGCCCCGAATCGACCGGAAGGAGATGAATGCGACAAACGCAGCCACGAGGATCGCTGCCGGAACGATGAAGCGGAGGTCCTTCAGGAGCGCTCGACTGGTCTCGGCCTTGACCCGCGGCGCTCCCGTCATGAAGAGCTCCGCCGATCCCTTCTCTTCCTCCGCCGCAGCCAGTAGCCGATTGTCGATCCCTTCGCGGCTGAACTGAATCTCGGGGATGTCCTTCAACTGAACGAGAATGGCGGTCGCCCGGCCGTCCCGGGAGACGAGATTTCCTCCGTAGATGGGGCTGGCGAGTGCATCCCTGCGAAGAGTCGAGGGCGGCGCGCTCGGAATACCCTCCTCGTCCACGAAGGGGGAGACGTCGATTTCGCCATCCGCACCCTTGAGATTCGGCGCCGTCGCGAGGCTGAGAACTCCCCGAACCGCTTCGTCCTCTTGCAGACGATTGGTGATCCGGGCGATGCCCGCGAGAACATCCGCATCGAAGACGTCGTCGGCGACGACGGCCAGAACGACGCTCTCGTCGTTTCCGAAACGCTCTCGCACCCCCTCGTAGAAGTCGGTCTCGGGTCCGCTATCCGCAATCAGACGATCCATCGCCGGATCGACCTGGAGAAGGGGTTTCCCCGTGCTGAAATCGACGATGCGCGACGCCGAAAACAGAGTCAGCGCAAGGACTGCGATGAGGACCGCGACGGGGTGTCGGGCCGGAGTCGTGAGAAGTCGATTCAAGTGCGCCAGCCTCAGCGGGTCTTCCCGAGCTTTTCGACGCTGAGATCATCCTCGGAGATCTCGGTCTGATCGTCGAACTCTTCAATGATGATCGAGGTCGACGTTTTTTCTTCCCGATCGTCGACGCGCACCTCGCGAGGGAGCCAACCGAATCCCTCCTGGGTGATCTTGTCTGCCGTCGCGGTCAGCACCTTCCGCGGCGTATCTCCGGACTCGAAATACTCGGATCGGAGCACGATGCATCGCTCTTGATCGATCAGGGTCACGATCTTGTCGTATGAGGATTCCTCGTCCGGGGTGGCGATGAGGGTATGGACTTTGCGCCCGTCGTACTCTGTATCCTCGCCCAACTTCACCGAGCTATCTTCCTTCATTTTCTGGACTCGCTGGAAATCCTCGTAGGACAGATCCGTTCCGAACATCGATCCCTTGAGCGACTTCTTGGATACCTTGCGCGCCTTACGAAGCTCCGGAAGATAGAGATAGAAGTCGGCCTTCTCCTCGCCTCGCTGAATGGCCAGCAGAGAGGAACCGCGCCGGGTGGCCGGGTCGATGACCTGGAGGAGCAAACGAGCCTTCTCGCCTTCGGGGCGACGCCAAAGAATGCGCGCGCGGGTTTGGCTCTCCTCCCCTGCCCGATCGATCGTTTTCATGACCACCGTCTGGCTCGCGGAGATCGCCGGCGCATTGGCCTCGACGCACTCCTGGATCTCTTCGATGGTCCTCGCCGCGGCTGGATTCCCGACCAGGCAGGTGGCCAAACAGAGGGTCGTCAGCACTCGAAACGTCATTTGTCTCCTTCCGCGGGTACAGCCATCCGGGGCGTCTTTCCCCCGACGCACGTCGCTGAACCCATGTTTGAAAAGATGGGAAACCATATCGTAAGGAGCACATTGCAGCACCCGCAATCAAATCGACCCCCCCGGCTGCCCAGGCAAAAGTAAAGCGAAAATCTGCGCGAAGGAGAAGACCGATCGTGTCTACATCCGCCATTGAAGGACTCCAGCCCCGGGTCGACCTACTGGCCGGAATCCCTCTCTTCGAGGGGGTTCCGCACAGCGAACTCGAGGAAATTGCTGCACAATTCAAGGAAACCACCCTGGACAAGGGGGTGGTGGTCCTGCGCCAGGGTGAGCGCGGCGACCGCTTCTATCTACTGGTGCGGGGCGAGCTCGAGGTCCGTCGCGAGGTGGACGGGGAGGACCGGCTGGTCGACCACATCGAAGCCGGGGAGATCTTCGGCGAGATGGCGCTGCTCCTCGACGAACCGCGCAACGCGACCGTCCGGGTTTCGCGAACGGCGCGCTTGATCTGGCTCGACAAGGCTTCTTTCGATCGCTGGATCCTATCCAACTCCAAGGTCCTCGAACGACTCTCCCGGACCCTCGCGTCACGCCTGGCGACCCAGGCTCGGCAGGCAGATGTTCGCCGCGACCACCGGACGATTCTGGTGACGAGCGAAGACGGGGTTCCCGGACGCAGCCTGGTCGCACGGACCCTGGCGATGATGTTGCGGTCGGTCGCCGGGCAGGAGGTTGCTCTCCTCCGTCTGCTCGGAGGCAAGGCCCGGGGGAAGTCCTCGCGGCCACGCCTGGGAAAATCGGGGGTCGAGAAGACGCTCTCCTCCCTGCGACCCGACGACGCGTTCGGGGCCGAGTTGGAGTTGGAATTCACACCCGATTCGCTGGAGAAGAGTAACGAAAGCCTATCGGCTCTTCTGGAGGAACTCGAGAAGCGATTCGACGTCGTCCTCTTCGACCTTGCAGACAACCGGGTTCGCGAAGCCTTCGAGTCGGTCTCGGCCACCGCCATCGACCTGGTCGTCGAGGCGCACGAAGGCCGGCCCTCGTCCGACAGAGCCGCGCGCTATGAGGTCGTGAACCTGAAGCACCCCAGCTCCCGGCCGATTCCCGTCAACCATTGCTTTCCCTTCGTGCTGCGACACGATGCTTCGATCGAGTCCCTCGACGTCGCAGAAGCCGCCCGGCACCTCGTCACCCATCCGAACAATGCCCTTTCGATCACGCTGCAACGCCTCACGCGAAAGATTCTCGGGGCGACGGTCGGCATCGCCCTGGGCGGCGGTGCCGCCTTTGGAATCTCACACGTCGGCGTACTGCGGGTTCTCGAGGAAGAAGGTATCCCGGTGGACATCGTTGCCGGCACCAGCATGGGCTCGATCGTGGGCGCGGGATATGCCTCCGGAATCCCTGCGTCGCGCCTGACCGAGTTGGCGACGCGGATGGGGTCCTGGCGCAATACCCTCTACGCGGTTCTCGACTTCACCCTGACTCGCCCTGCGCTCCTCTCCGGCGAGCACATGGCCGACGTCTTCGATGTGGTCGAGGGACGAGCGGACACCTTCGAACAACTGTACCGCCCCTACCGGGCGATCGGCGCCGACGTCGAGACCGGGGAGCGGGTCAGCATGGGCACCGGCGACATCATGACGGCCGCCCGCGCGAGTGCCGCCGTTCCGATCATCTGGTCTCCGGTACGGTGGCAGGACCGGATCCTCATCGACGGTTCGATGGTCGACCCGGTGCCCGGCGAGGTCGTCCGCGACATGGGAGCCGATCTGATCATTGCCGTGAACGTCGTGCCGCCGCTCCGCCGTGGCGTGGAAACGGTGATCAGTCGCTGGTCGCGCCGGCTCAACCAATTCAACCCCCTCAACCGGCTCGGGGATGCTCAGGGCATGCCGAACATGCTCGACATCTTCATGAACACGATCCAGATGATGCAACGGGAACTCGGCGACTACCGCGCCATCGCTGCCGACGTGCGGATCAGCCCGGATCTTTCCGACTTCACCTGGGTCGAATTCTATCGCCCCCGCGAGATCACCGAGCGGGGCGCCGAAGCGGCCCGCCGGGCCGTTCCTGAAATCCGGCGTCTCTATCGAGACCGCATCGCGGCGCGGGTTCAGCGCACGTAGAGCGCGCTGGCCACGTGGATCCCGGCGCGGGTTCAGCGCACGTAGAGCGCGCTGGCCACGTGGATCCCGGCGCCGGCGCTGAGCATCAGCGCTCGGCGGGCCTGCGAGAATCGTCCCGTCTGGATGGCCGCCTCCAGGGCGAGGCCTGGACCGGCCGTATGGGCCCCAGCCAGAGGTCCATCGGCGACGACGATCCGGTCGCTTGCGAGCCCTGCCTTTTCCACGAGCCGGGAGGCCAGACCCTCGGGTCGCGCGGGCGCGATCACCAGGTCCAGATCGTCGAACGAAAGATCGCGGTCCGCGAGAAACCTCTTGACGCTGGTCAGGACGCAGTCGGCGGCCAACTCCGGGAATTCGGGCTCCCTGCGAAGTTCGATCCTCTGCGTGCCGGTCGAGGTCAGCTTTTGCACGAGGCTGGTCGGGCCGATCCACTTCAAGTGGCTATCGTAGAGGTCGGCGTGCTCGGTGAAGGTCTCACTGAAGAAGGCTTCGAAGCCTTCCGTCTCCCCGGCGCCCACGACGATCCCCACGCCTGCGGGCTCGATGTCGAGCCCGATGGAATGTTTCGGCTTGGGGTCGACGTCCGAGGCAACGATCAGGGCACGCTGAACGCTGCCCGTCCGCACCAGGCTGTCGACGACCTGGAGCGCATTGACGAGGCCACAACCGCCGTTGGCCAGATCGAAGGAGAAGACGGGCTTGCCCGCGCTGAGACGTCCCATCTTTTCCTGGATGAGCGCCGCGATGGCGGGCTCGCAGATGTTTGCGTCCCGGTAGATGCCAACGTTGATGAAGACATCGATCGAATCGTAGGAAGCGCCTGCCTGCTCGAGAGCCCGGCCGGCGGCATCGGCCGCCATCTCGATGGAGGAGGCGCCGCGCAGCGGTCGCCGGGTCGTGCTGTGCGCGACCGCTTCGATCTTCGCTCTCATCGGGCTCCTCCGAGATCTCCGATCGTGAAGACGAGCGAACCGACCACGATGCCCGAGGCGAAAGAAAGCAACATGACCCGGTCTTCGGGCGCGTAGACCCCATCCTCGAGGCCCTGAGCGAGCGCCACGAAGTGGGTCGTCGAAGCCGTGTTTCCAAATTCCTTCAGATTGTAGACGATGTTGGCGGGCACACCCCCCAGGGCTTCGCCGATCTCGCGGGTGCCTTGCCGGATCGCCCGCACCGACGTCTGGTGCGGAATCACATGCTGAACATCGGAGAACTTCAGCCCGAGTCGGTCGAGCACCGGAGCGATGACCGAGGCCGCGTTCCCGATCGCGTGGTCGTGGAGCTTCTTGGGCTTGGTGAACATCACCGCACCCGGCGCGTTCCGTGAGGGGCGCCCAATGCAAAGCGAGCTGTGGTCGGAGAAGGTCTCGAAATTTGCGGCAAGAATCCGACCGCCGGGCGAGGAAGCATGGTCGGCGTCTTCGGGGGCGGCGTCGAGCAGAACCGCGGCCCCGGAATCACCCACGGTCAGCGACGCCATCTGGCTACTCGCGATCGTCCGGACATTCTGGACGGCGTTCTCCGCGATGCTCGTGATGTACTCGCCACTCACGACCATACCGCGGCGAACGGCGCCGCTGCGGATCATGTTGTCGAGGAGGTGGACGCCCGTGAGCATTCCCGCGCAGGCGTTGGAGACATCGAAGCTCTGCGCCTGCGTCGCACCGATTTCCTTCTTGATGGAGTGGCTCAGAGCCGGTTCGAAACGATAGTCGAGGCCATCGACGAAGCGGGTGATGCTGCAGCTGATGATGATGTCGAGATCCTCGGCTTGATAGCGGGATCGGTCGAGACACTTGCGCGCGGCTCCCACCGCAAGGGAAAGCGACGTTTCGCCGTCTCCAGCGACCCGGCGGGCCCCGATTCCCGTCAGTCGTTCGAGATCGATGCGCCCGCCTCTCCGGCATCGCGCGAGCAGTTCGGACGTCGTCACCCGGCGCTCGGGCAGGACGACTCCGACGCTCTCCATCCGCGAGGCCTCGCAGACACGCGGGCGATCCGCCGTCTCCATTCTCGCCGCAGAGGTCGTGCTTCCGACGTAGTCGTAGCCCTCCGCGGGTGCGCGGTCGAACCTCAAAATCGTCATTGGACTGATCCTTTCGGCGCTTCCGGATCGAGCGGGAATCGGGGTGGAAGCGACATTACCTTCCCACACTGCGGTCCGTACTGTAAATGACCGAGCACAGGGCGCTGGCAAGAAAAAAGGGGCTCTCAGCCACTGGACGACTCGCGGGATCCATACCAAGGACGCGATGCGTCAGCTAAAAGAAGTCGACAATACGGGACCGAATCGAGTACGGCCCCGGGCTGGCCGGGGAAGGTACGAGTCAGGGATGGACATCAATAAATTTCGCGACCTCTATCCATTCGAGAGCAACTGGATGGAAATCGGAGGGCTGCGCTACCACTATATCGACGAGGGCTCGGGCGCCCCGGTCTTGATGGTGCACGGCAATCCTACCTGGTCGATCTATTATCGCAACGTCGTGCGGACCCTGCGCGGCTCCCACCGGGTGGTCGTTCCCGACCACATCGGCATGGGTCTCTCGGAGAAGCCGGGAGACGACCGCTATGGGTACCGGCTCGATGACCGGATCGCCGACCTCGACGCCTTGATCCAGCATCTGGATCTTCGCGAAATCACGCTCGTCGTGCACGATTGGGGCGGCGTGATCGGCTTGGGATGGGCCGCACGCAACCCGGAGCGGGTGGCGCGGCTGGTCATCCTCAACACGGCCGCTTTTCCGCTTCCAACAGATCGACGCCTTCCCTGGCAGCTCGGTCTCGTCCGCTTCTCGAAGCTCGGCGGCTGGACGGTCCGCGCCTTGAACAGTTTCGCCCTGATCGCAAGCTACGTCGCGGTCCGTAACGGAATGGACCCACACCTACGCCACGCCTACCTCGCGCCCTACGACTCCTGGAAGAACCGAATCGCCGTTCTTCGCTTCGTCGAGGACATTCCGCTCGCCCCGTCCGACCCCTCCTACGCGACACTCGCGGAGACGGGAGAAAAGCTCGACGGCCTGCGCGACAAGCCGACGATGCTTTGTTGGGGCACGCGCGACTTCGTCTTCGACGAGGGATACCTTCGTATCTTCGAGGAGAGATTCCCTGCCGCCGAAGTACACCGCTTCGCGGAGGCCGGGCACTATGTTCTGGAAGATGCCTCCGACGAGATCATCGCTCGCATCGAGTCTTTCCTCGAACGTCATCCACTCCAGAACCAGAAACCCTGAAGACAGGCGATGGCGCAGAACATCGCACGACATCTCCGCTCGATGGCGTCGTCCGACCCCCATCGCCGGGCGGTCGTCTGCCCCGAGGGCCGGGACGCCGGTGGACGTGTCCGCTACGCGCATCTCACCTTCGGTCAACTCGAAGACGCGAGCGATGCCGTCGCACGGGGCCTGAACCGCATCGGAATCGGGCCCGATACGCGGGTGGCTCTGCTGGTTCGCCCGAGCCTGGACTTCTTCATTCTCACGTTTGCACTCGCGAAGACGGGCGCGGTACCCATCGTCGTCGACCCCGGGATCGGAGCGCAGCGCGTAGGGCGATGCCTCGCGGAAGCCGAACCCGAAGCCTTCGCGGGGATTCCGCTGGCCCATGTCGCACGGATCACCCTGGGCTGGAGCCGCAAAAGCATCAAGACCCTGATCACCGTCGGCCGTCGCTTTGCGTGGGGTGGGCATACGCTCGCCGAACTCTACGACCGTTCGAGCGAACCCTTTGCGATCGTGGACCCCGAACCCGACCGGTGCGCCGGCATCTTCTTCACCAGCGGCAGCACCGGACCGCCCAAAGGAGTGATCTACACGCAAGACATCTTCGCCGCTCAGATCGAGTTCCTGCGCGATCGGTTCCAGGTCGCCGGCAACGAAATCGATCTGCCCACGTTTCCGCCCTTTGCCCTCTTCGACCCGGCGTTGGGTATGACGGCGATCATTCCCGACATGGATGCAAGCAATCCGGCTCGTGCCGACCCGGACCGATTGATCGAGGCGATTCGGGATCATGGCGTGACCCAGATCTTCGGCTCCCCCGCGCTGGTCGATCTACTCGGCCGCCATGTGGCCGAGCGGGGGATCACCCTACCGACGGTCCAGCGGGTTCTTTCCGCCGGCGCGCCGGTGCGCCCGGACGTGCTCGAACGGATCGTCGGGGTGCTGCACCCCGAGGCCCGCTTCTACACGCCCTATGGGGCCACCGAGGCGCTTCCGGTGACGGCGATCGAGGGACGCGAGATTCTTTCCGAAACCCGCTTCGAGACGGCCCGCGGCGGAGGCGTATGCGTGGGAGAGCCGATCCGACAGGTCTCGGTAAAGATCATCCGGATCACCGACGAGCCCATCGCCCGCTGGTCCGACGACTGGATCGTTCCACCGGGCGAAGTCGGCGAGATCGTCGTACACGGACCCATCGTGACGCAGGCCTATCATGGCCGACCCGAGGCGAATGCGGCCGCAAAGATCCCGGCGGGCGACGGTCGGATGATGCACCGGATGGGCGACCTCGGGCGCTTCGACGCACAGGGGCGCCTGTGGTTCTACGGCCGGAAGGCGCATCGCGTGCAGACCCGCGCTGGAGTGCTCTTCCCGGTGGCGTGCGAAGGGATCGTCAACGAACATCCCCGGGTCTTCCGCAGCGCCGTCGTCGGCGTCGGCCCGGTCGGAGCGCAGGAACCCGTACTCCTCGTCGAGCCCGAGAAGGCCGCGGCCGGGGACGCGCGGGATCTTGCCGACGACCTCCTCGAACTCTGCCGGACCCACGAGCAACTCGCGTCGATCCAGCGGGTCCTGCTGCACCCGGGCTTTCCCGTAGACCGCCGACACAATGCGAAGATCGACCGTCCGGCCCTGGCCGAATGGGTGGAGCAGAAGGCGCGATGAAGCCGGTTCTGGATCTCGCCACGACGCGCGTCCTCGTCACGGGAGGCACGGGATTTCTCGGCCGCGCGATCCTGGAAAAACTCCTCGCACGCGGCGTGGAGGCCCACAGCCTCGCACGCTCCGACGCCCCCGAACTGCGCCAGCTCGGCGTCCAGACCCACCGCGGCAGCGTGGAGGATCCAGCCACGGTGCGCGCGGCGGTGGCCCGGGCCGACATCGTCATCCATACCGCAGCGAAGGCGGGCGTCTGGGGCGATCCGGCCGCGTTCCGGGCGATCAACCTGGCGGGGACCCGCAACGTCGTGGAGGCCTGCCGGCAGGAGGGAATTCGCCGGCTCGTTCATTGTAGTACGCCCAGTGTCGTCTTCGGCGGCGAGGACCTCGAGGGCGTCGACGAGTCGACGCCGTACCCCGCGCATTTCGAGTCGGCCTACCCCGAGACCAAAGCGTCGGCGGAGCGCCACGTGCTCGCGGCGGCAGGACCAGATCTGGCAACCGTCTCCCTGCGGCCACATCTGATCTGGGGACCGCGCGATCCCCACTTCGTCCCCCGCATCGTCGGGCGCTCGCGGGCCGGCCGCCTGCGTATGGTGGGCGACGGTCGCAACCTCGTCGATACGATCTACATCGACAATGCCGCCGACGCCCATCTGCTCGCGGCGGAGCGGCTGGAACCGGGCGCACCCATCTCGGGTCGGGCGTACTTCCTGAGCCAGGGGGAGCCCATCGCCGTCGGCACCATGATCAACCACCTGCTCGAGGCCGCCGGAGAGCCACCCTGGACCCGGTCCGTGCCCGCGGGCCTCGCCCATGCCGGCGGCGCCGTTCTCGAAGGTATCTACCGCCTCCTGCGACTTCCCGGCGAACCCCTGGTCACGAGATTCCTGGCCCGGGAGCTTTCCCGCTCCCATTGGTTCGACATCGGGGCCGCGCGTCGCGACCTCGAATACGCGCCCGCCATCACCACCGGGGAGGGGTTGGAACGACTGCGGGATTGGTTGCGCGAAAATCCCGTCCCCTAGAGAGTCCCGGCGCCCCTCGACCGAGCCGCCCCGGGAACGAACGCGGGCCGCTCAGCCGAGCTTCGCGAGCGCCGCACGCGCTCGCGGGAGGTCCCGGTGGTTGTCGGGCGCCAGATGGGCGTCCGCATCGAGATCGAGATCTTCGATCGCCTGTCGCATGCGCGCGACCGTGTCCCGGTCCCTCTTCTCCTGCCACGCGAGTTCGGCCAACGTCTGATGGGTGAGGACGTACGGGGGGTCGTTCTCGATGCTCGTCTGTAGCTCGGAGAGCACCTGGTCTGCGCCCATGTCCGGCATGGCGGCGCCGAGGACCTTGGTCACCAGGCCCCCCTGGCGCACCATCGCCTGACCAAGAAAGCGGGCGACGCCGCGATTGAAGTAGGTCGGCTCCTTCTCCCACACCGCCCCCATCGTGCGAACGAGTTCGGGGCCGACCGTGGCCCGACGCAGAAAGCTCATGTGCTCGGCCGACGAGCCCAGGCAACACGACGTCCAGAAGAGAGAGGGAATGTTGTTGCCGTCCAACTCGACTCCCTTGCGACCGAGGTCCGTACCTCGCTCGAAGAATTTCGCCGCGGCGCGGCCGTCGGCGTAATCGCCGGCAAAATAGCAGGCGCGCGCAGCCCACGCGTGGGCATTCGGATCACCACCGGAGTTCCGTGCGATGTCCTCGAACTTTTGCGCCGCCTCTCGGGCAGCGGAATCGTCGATTCGCCGGTCCCACGTCTCCAGGGCCTCTTCCCAGGAGGGCCCTTCTCCGACTGGAATTTCACGCATTTGCGGTCCTATGCTTCAGACGTGGACGGGCTTTCGCGCCGTCAGTCGATTTGGGCAGATCCGCCAGAACCCGCACGGCCTCCACCTCAGCCGTGAACGCGGCCACGAAGTCATCGAGGTCTTCGATGCCTTCGCGATTTCCGACGAAACCGAATTGCAGATCACCGTTGTAGCTCAGGACGCCGACGCCGAGCGCCTGGTCGGCCCAGAGTTCGGGCGCCGGGAAGACCTCCAGCATCGGAGCCGCAAGGCAGTAGAGCGGCTCCGCGGGACCTCGGATGTTCGTGATCATGATGTGGGTCAAGCGCAGACGCAACGCCAACTGGACCCCCCGGCTGAGAATGGTGGGCGTCGTCCATTCCGCAACCCGGGTGAGCATGTCGGTCGCAAGGGCCAGTTTCGACTCCTTGAGGTCCTCCATCGCGAGCCGGGCGGTGGTCATCCGGCGCGCGCGATCCGGCTCGCAGACCGGCAGACGCACTGCGGTGACCGCGAGTTTGTTGCCCAGGGTTCCGCGCTCGCTCTCCAGTCGCGTACTCATGGGGATGGTCGCGCGCAGGTCGAGTCCGTCGACGTCCTCGCCGCGATTTTTGAGGAAGGTCCGGATCGCGCCGGACAGCAGCCCCACCACCACGTCGTTCACCGTCCCGCCGAGGGCCTGCCGGATCTGCTTGACCTCGCTCAACGAAAGCTTCGCTCCGCGGAAGCGGCGAAGCGGACTGAGCGTGCCATTGAGCTTCGTCTCGCGACTCCGTCGGGAAAGAAACCCGCCCACCGAAGCCAGCGCGGTCGAGCGCTCTTCGATCTCCTCGAGGGTGGCCTGCGGATCCTCGATGGCGCTTCGTGCGGTCTCGACGAGGGCTCGCGGCAGTTCGAGTGTTCGCCGCACCTGGGCCGCCAGCAATTGGCTCGCGTTGGGCTCCGGACGGGGCGTCCACGACGGCGGCTCGGGGATCTCCATACTGGGCTCGAAGCCCAGCAGAAGCATCATCATGTCCACACCGGAAACGCCGTCGATCAGGCAATGGTGAACCTTGCCCATCAATGCGACGCGCCCGTCGTCGAGTCCCTCGACGATCCAGAGTTCCCACAGCGGCCGATCACGATCGAGCTTCTCGGAGAGGAACTCCTCGTACATCGACACCATCGAGTCCCAGGTGCCGGGCCGGGGAAGGGAAACGTGACGGAGGAGCTGGCGGAGGTCGAAGTGCGCATCGTCGACCCAGACCGGGTGTCGGCTGACGGGTGTCCGGACGATCCGTTGCCGATACTTGGGCAGCAATCCGAGACGTCCCGAGATCAACTTCCGGATCGAATCGACAGGGATGGGCTCGCCCGGCCCAACCACCGGCGTGGGGTCGAAGATCGCCAACGCCGCAACGTGCATCGGATTGTTCTCGTCCTCGAAGTCGAGGAATGCCGCGTCCTGCGCCGAAAGACGCTCGAAGAAACTCATCGTCGCCCTACTCCTGACAAAATGTATTTTTTGGCGACGACGATGGGACCTCGACGTCGCGGCACGGAGGCAGGATCCTGCCTCTATGGCAGACCCTACGGAGCCGACCCGCGCGCTCTTATCGCGACCATGGACGGAAGCCGCCAGGATGTCAATCGAAACAGCAGGCTCCGACGAGGGGGCACTCGCGCCGGAGTCGCCCGCGCAACCTTGACCTCGCGGGCGACTCCGAGTACCAGCGCGGTGTGTCGATCGCCCATATCGCCCGGCCCGTGGGCCCCACCCGGGTTCCCGCGGGCTCGCGGTGGGTTGGGGGTTGGGCGGTCGGGATCGCCTTCTTCCTCCTCTGCGCCACACCGGCATCCGCCACGTTCGACTTCGGCCCCTTGTCGATCTTCGGATCACTCGAGACGCAGAATCTCTTCCGGATGCGGCAGGTCGGTGACTTCCAGCCGGTGCAGCAACGCAACACCCTGCTCTTCGGTGGAGAACTCGCGATCGTCGAGTCCGGCCGGCTCGCAAAAGGATTGAGTTCCGACGAAGTTTCGATCCCGTGGCTCGACGAGGTGAGTCTCTTCGGGCTCTATCGTGGCGTCTACGACTCGATCTACGACATTGCACCGGGCGGCAACCTCTACGACATCACCGGGCAGCCCGTCGGCAGTATCGACGACGTCTCGCGCGCCGAGAGACGTCAATTGCGCTTTGCCGACAACGACCTGCGCGAGTTCTACCTCGACGTCGAGTTCGCCTCGATCCCTCTGAGCCTGCGCATCGGCCGACAGCAGATCGTGTGGGGGGAAACGGATTTCTTCCGCCTGCTCGACCGCATCAATCCCCTCGACCTGACCTGGCACCTCCAACAAGAGATCGAGGTCCTCAACGGCTGGGAGAGGCTTCGCATGCCTCTCTGGATGCTGAAATGGAACTACTCCTTGCCCGACCTCGGCTCCATCACCGATCCCTACTTCGAGGGCTTCTGGAACCCGGGCTTCTGGCGACCGGCCCGCCGTGGCTTTCTGCCCCGCTACCCGTGGAGCCTTCCGCTTGCGGATCCCTTTTCGAGCATCTTCCCCGGCGGGCTCGCCTCGGGAACCAAGCTCTTCGTTCAAGGGGACTATTCACGCTCGGTCGCCGAGAACAGCCAGGTCGGCTTCCGCCTCGCGGGCTATGTGGCTGGCTTCGACGTGACGGTCGCCTATCTCTGGCAACGATGGGCCGGAGACGACGGCTCGAACGCGGCGAGCGTATCGGCGCTCCTCGACCCGACGGCAGCGCAGGAGGCCGTCGCCGGAGGGATGCTGCCGGCCGAGTTCATCGCGCCGTATACGCACAACCTCGGCTTCTCCGCGAGTTATCTCGAGGAGGACTACACCGACGCGATCTTTCGGAGTGAGATGCTCTACATCTTCGGCGTACCCTTCCAGGATGGCGACAAGCCTTCGCCGATCTTCCCGGGACAGCTCTTTGGAGCCTCCACACGCGACATGTGGCAGGGGATGCTCAGCTTCGAGCGCTCGACGGATATCCCCCTGATCAATGATGCATCCCCCTGGCTTCTGCTCGGCCAGTTCTTCTGGCACCACGTGATCCACAATAGTCACGCGGTCGGTGACAAGACCGGTTTCGTCGGGAACCTCTCACCGACCCGGCCGCTGGTGATTCGCGGTACCGACGAGACCTGTACCAATCCGAATGTTCAGTCATGCGAGGCCGTCGACAAGGTTCGCGACTGGGAGGCCCTCTTCACGTTCACCGCGACGTCGTTCTACCTCGACGGTAAGATCGCACCGCAGATCACCTACATCCTCGACCCCGTGAACAAATTCAACATGATGTTGTTCTGGACGGTCGACTGGTTCGTGACCGACTCGTTCACCGCAAACATCGGCCAGCGCTACTTCATCAACACCACGAGCCAGCCGGTCTACGAGAGCTGGGGGCTGGCCGGGACGAACCGCGGACGCTCCGAGACCCAACTCCGCCTCTCCTACCGCTTCTGACCGCCAGGGTCGACTGGTTGGTTCCGAACGGTCGCCCCCGCGGGGCTTCAGCGCAGACCGTACTCCTTCATCTTCTTCTGGAGCATGGATCGGGAGAGCCCGAGGCTCTCGGCCGACCGTGAAACGTTGCCCTCGTGCGCGACGAGCACCGCCTGGATGTGACGCGCCTCGAACTCCGCACGCGCGACCCGGAGATCCTGGCTCGACTCGGCGGCGGCCTTTGCCGTGGGGGGGGCCGCGCCTGCCGAAACCAGGCGTCGCGAAAAATGTCGGGTTCCGATGACGTCACCCTCGCGCGCCAGAGCCACGGCGCGCTCGATCTCGTTCTGGAGCTGACGGACATTCCCCGGCCAGTCCCCGTCGATGAGCGCCTGAAGGGCGTCGCTCTCGATTCCGTTGACCGTGCGACCATGGCGCGTCGCCGCCGCGGAAAGAAAGTGGTTCACGAAGTAGGGAATGTCCTCTCGACGGTCACTCAAGGGCGGAAGCGCGATTGGGAAGGCCGCAAGGCGGTAGTAGAGGTCGGCGCGCATGCGACCGGCGGCGACCTCCTCCTCGAGATCCCGGTTGGTCGCCGAGATGACGCGTACGTCGACGCGGCGCGGTTCCGTACTCCCGACGCGGACCACTTCGCTCTCCTGGAGAACGCGCAGCAGCTTCGGTTGCATCGAGACGGGCATTTCGCCGATCTCGTCGAGAAAGATCGTGCCACCCTCGGCGGCCTCGAAGAGCCCCTTCCGATCCTGGTCTGCGCCCGTGAAGGCACCTCGGCGATGCCCGAAGAGTTCACTTTCGAGCAGCGATTCCGTGAGCGCCGCGCAATTCACGGCTACGAAGGGCGCCCGCGCGCGCCCGCTGGCCTGGTGGATACCCCGCGCCACCAGCTCCTTTCCCGTGCCTGTCTCCCCTTCGATCAACACGGCAATCGGTGAGGCGGCGGCACTCTCCATCAGCGCGAAGACTTCCCGCATCGTATCGGCCGACCCCACCATGTCGCGGAAACCATCGCGCCGGGCCGCATCCCGACGGAGAGTTCCTACTTCCTCGCGAAGACCCTGTTCCCGCTCCCGCAGAGACTCGTAAAGACGCGCGTTCTCGATCGCGACGGCAACGCCAGCTGCCATGGCGACGAGAACCTTCAGGTCCTCGTCGCTGAACCCCGGTGCACCGCTGGCCCGGACCGCAGACAAGACGCCGATCGTCCCGGCCCGGGAGGTCAGCGGCGCCGCGATCATCGGCCCGGTCGTAAATCCGGTGGCTCGATCCGCGTCCCGGTAGAAGCGGGGGTCCGAGCGCGCGTCTGCAATGCGTAAGGACTCGCCCGTGCGCACGACGTCTCCGGCGATTCCCTGGTCCGCCGGCATGCGATGGGCCGCCAGGCGTGCAGCCGTGTCCGGATCTTCGTCGGCAACGAACGGGAAGTAGAGCTCTTCGCGTTCCGAATCGAGAAGCAGAACGGATGCCCCAGCCGCGTCGAGGACCTCGCGACTCTTGGTCATGACGAGGGGAACCAGCTCCGAAAGCTCGGTACGCGACGCGAAGGCGAGGCTCATCTCGTACAAGAGCCCTAGCCTGTCGACGGCCTTCTCTTCCCCGGACGGCACTGTGCAGACGATAGCCGACGAGCGAGAATCGACTCAACCGCGCGAGCCGTCGGGCCCTTTGCAGACCACTCCTCTCTCGGGAGCCCGGGAGGGAGAAGAGCACGCGGCCGCTCGACCCTCCCGTCCCGAAACCGAAGGCAAAGAAACGAAGGACGCTCGCTTCTGGAGGGGGTGCGGGCGCGCCCCCGCGATCCATACCCCTATGGGCATTGCGTGGGCGCAGGCGCATCGACGGCGAAGAAGCGCGCGCGCGCTCCTTCCGTCGCCGCACCGAAGTCCCGCACCACAGTCCCCCCGAAGACCGAGCACTGTCGCGCCGATCCCAGTCGGAGTTCGATGTTCATCGTCCCCTGGCTGTCTTCGTCGAGGCTCAGGCCAATGGCCTCCCCACCACACTTGGCGCGCAAGTAGCGACCCGGCAAGACCGTCACCCGACGACAGGCGCTCCTTTCGCGCTCGTTGTCCCGGTAGCGATAGCCAAGCCTGGCCGCCGCGCCGACTGCCTCCCATCCTTCGGCCGGCAGAGAGAAGATCGACTCCTCGCCCGTGGTGGGGTTCCAGATCCGAAGAGAGCCGCCGACCATGGTCGGATCGTCCAACGATCCACCCGCCGGAGACGTCACGCTTTCGTCGCGTGCGTACCAGTTGAGGCTTCGCCTCCGCGGACGCTCGCCGCGATCGCGCAGTCCGATCTGACTCCCGAAAAGACCCGTGCCCGCGCCGGTATTGGTCTCGTTGACGTCACAAGACTCTCCCACCCCGTCCCCGTCGGAATCGTTCTGATCCGGGTTGTAGGTATCGGGACAGTTGTCGACGTCGTCGGGCACGCTATCCTGGTCGGCATCGGAGGGCGCCAACGCCACCACGAAGGCCGCCGGCTCGCATGTCGCGCTTCCCGGACAATCCCCGTCCTCGGCACAGCTGCCGGGCTGCGCGAGCACGCAGGCTCCGCAATCGACATCCGAGGAACAACTCGACCCTCCAGAGGAGCAGCGACCGCCGACGCAAGAGGCCACCGCGCAGCTCGCACCCTGTTCGCAGGGGGTGTTTGCATCGCACCCGTCGACGGCCTCACATCGGCCCGCCTGCGAGATGACGACCGTACTCTCCTCGGGTTCGTCGAGCGGGTCGCTCGTGCTCTCCGGGTCCACCTCGGCGAGAACGGTCGCAACCCCGGAGCAGAAATCGTAAACCTGCACGACCAGGTCGTCGTTTCTCCCGTTGCCGGAAAGATCGAGACCGTTCTGGTCCTGCTCTTGGGTAAGGAATTTCACCCGGGAGCCATCCACCCGGTAGGGCCTTTCTGGGTCGCATTCTACGATGTCGCAAGCAACACTGGCCTGCCCGGTCGACTTGACCTCTCCCGTTTCGAGATCGAGGAGGTGAAGAACGAAATCGTCCATGTCGGTGTCGCCGCTCTCGGCATTGAGATTCTCGCCCTCGACCGCCTCACTCGAGCGGAAGGCGACGAGTTGTCGGGAGCCACAGGACGTCGTGGCGAGCTCTCCCATCACGAAATCCTCGGCGGAACGCCCCGATGGAATCATTCCTTCCCCGATCCCAAAGCCTGCCAGCAGCGCCGCATCGCTCACCCGGCGCGAGCCAGCCGTCGAAGGCGGCTCGTTCGCCGTCGCCAGGAAGGCAACCCGCTCCCCGTTCACCTGCATCGCGATGGCGGCCGAGCCGGTATTGACCCATTGCGCCTTCCCCTCACCCACGGGGAGCACCTGGACGACCAGATCGGTCCGGTCGTTGTCGCCGTTGTAGTCGACGTCGTCGCCGTCCTCGGAGACGAGAGCTCCAATCAGAGTCGGCGACATTTGGACGTCCACGGCGGCCACACCGAGGTTCTGGACCGGGCTTCCCTCCGACCAGAACTGGACGACCGAATCGCCGTCGGCAAGCCCGTCGTCGTTGAGCGGTCCATCCGGGCAACCAGGAGTACCGTAGGGAGATTCCACCTCCGGGCGCAAGAAAGCGACCTTCCCATCGGCAACCGATGCACGCGACGATGGACAAAGCGGGGTCACGAGCGAAAGTTTTCGGGCCTCCTGGAAGCCAGCCATGATCACAC
>JAPOLW010000180.1 GCA_029976905.1 bacterium
AACAAGACACCAAAGGCTCCCTCGAAGTCGGCAAGCTCGCCGATCTCGTCATTCTCTCGGCCTCGCCGCTCGAGAATCCCGAAACGATCGATGAGATCGAGGTGCTCGAGACCATCGTCGGGGGCGAAACGATCTACGTCCGTTGAGGCGCGCCGCCCCGGTCATTTCGTCGCGCGCGCGCCGCCCTCTCTCACTTCGCCGCGCGCGACCCGCCCTCCCAGGAGAAGGTCTCGAGCCAGCGCCGCAGGCGGTTCATGGTCGGGAAGCGCTGCAGGATCAGGTCACGGCGGAGACCGCGCACGATCTCCTTGATCGCGCCCGGCTGCTGGGCATAGCGATCCCGACCGCCGGTGATGTCGAAGAGAATGCGCACCAGGTCGAGAACGTCGTCGCGACGGGACTCCGAGGACCTTCCGCTCCAGTCGTAGAGATCGAGAACCTTGACGTCGAAGAAGACGCCGCGCGGGCGCACCAGGACGTTCTCGGCGTGCAGGTCGCCGTGGTACTCGCCCTGATCATGGATCTGAGCCATGCCGACGGCGAGAGTGTGGACGAGATGAAGGGCCCGAAAGGGTTCCAGACGCTTGCCCGGGTGCCGCTTGACGTAATCGGGCAGCATCTCGCCTTCGACGAATTCGCTGACGAGGCAATTGAGCCGCTCCCGACCGACCCGCACGGGCTCGGAGTGATGGTACTGCATCACGATCGAGCAATTACGCAGTTTCTCGAGCTTCTGCGCATACCGCTTGAGCCGGCGGTCACGCGGATTCCGCTGTGGGTCGAAGAGCTTGATTGCGCGAGTCGCCCCGGTGGAGCGTTCGGTCACCCGGTAGACCTCCCCCTCCCAACCCTTCCCCAGCGGCTCTTCGACGACATACTTCCCGCCGATGAGTCGCCCGCGACGGAGTCGAAACTCCTCTCGGTCACGTTCCACTGCCACAAGAGTTCCCAAGCCCGGCCGAAGCCCAGACTATGGACGCTGCGACGCCATTCGACAAGAGGGCAGACGGGTCTGTCCCGGGGTTTCCGGGGAGGGGGCGCCCAGCGCGGAGGCTGGCGAACGGACCGGCTCCCGACCGCACTCCGGCAGCCTGGAACACGGGCGCAACCCTGCCCGAAGCCGGACAACAGGTCATGTCGGATCGTGAACCGCGACGGGGAAGGGGGAACGAATTGACGGTCACGCGACTCGCTCCACCGGCCGCCCCCGTCGCAAGACCCTCCCCGCCCGCCGGCGGCCCGTTCTGCGACGAGCGGTCCGGCAGCGGCGACCCCATCACGCCCCATGAGCTGTCGCCCGGGCTCTCGGGAAGAAACCCGGACGGGACGCCACTCGCCTCCAACACCCCGACCTCACGCATGCCGTCTTCTCCGTCGGCCTCAGTCACTCCGTCGTCTCCGTCGACGGACGACGATCCGGCCACGCAAGCGGAAGCGGCGACGAGCGGGACGCTGGGATCGCTTCGCGATGCCGGCGCCGCCTTCGAGGGAGACTTCATCCGTCGCGCCCTCGCGCAAGAAGGAAACGACATCACGCAGGCGGCAAAGGCGATGGGGCTTTCGCGCGTGGCTCTGCAGAAGAAGATGAAGGACTACGGCCTGCGCTAGGCTCGCGCCGAGCGAGCGCGCGCCCAGCGCGAGCGAACGTCCCAGGGGCGTGCCGCCAGCGCGCGATCGAAGCACGCGACCGCCTCCGCGTGGCGGGCGCCCTCCCGCAACGCTCGCCCCGCACGCGCCCATTGGCGCGCGGCGAGTCCCGCCACCTCGGCGGCGAGATCCGGATCCCGCGGAACGAGGTGCCGGTGAAACCGCTCCAGAACCCGGGCTCGTGTCCGTCGCCGGTCTGGATGCTGGTGACCGAGCGAGCCGGCCTCGCCGCGCATCTCCCCGAGCCGATGGCGGTAACTCGCCGTCGTCGTGGGAACGTACAACCACGGACCTCGTAGACTCAGACGCAACATCAGATCGAGATCCTCGGCGGTTTCGAGATCCTCCGAGAATCCTCCCACGGCCTCGAAGTGAGCTGCCGAGACGACGGTATTGGAGACACCGGGGGGACCGCGCCGGGCGATCTCCCGGGTCGTTTCCGCCGCCACCCAGGCGCGGCCCACGCGACGTGTGCGCCCTCGCACCGCGTCCGAACTTTCCTTGTCGCAGGTCGCGGCGACTGCGTCGGAGCGAGTCTCCAGAACCTCGAGATGAGCGGCCAGGTAGTTCGCGGGCCAGCGATCGTCGGAATCGAGAAACGCGATCCAATGGACGGCACCCGCAGAGCGCGCGCCACGATTGCGCGCGCGCGCGACGCCGCCCCGGGGCTGCGCGACGACCTCCAGCGCAAAGGGAAGCCTGGCCTTGCGTCCCCACCCACGCACACTCTCCAGGGTCTCGTCGCGGGAGCCGTCATCGACCACGACGAGTACATCGGGGGGACGATGCTGCTCCCGTACCGACTGCAAGGCCTCCCGCACCAACGCGGGGCGCTCGAACACCGGGATCACCACCGCGACCCGGCCGCGTGCGCCGGCCGTCATTCTCTGTTCCTCGCAGGCGGTTTGGCAGGCGGCAAGCGCCCCCGGCCGCCGATCGCTTCTCGAGGAGGCTCCCGGGGCTCAGGGAGCCTCCGGACCAAAGACGACGTCCATGTGCTGGAAGCTGCGCACCAGCGCCGAAGGCGCCATCACCGGCCCCCCATTGGCGTAGGTCATCTCGGGCATGCGCGCGAGGATCTCGCGAAAGGCGACACGCATCTCCATGCGGGCGAGATTGGCTCCCAGGCAGAAGTGGTTGCCGATCCCGAAGGCCAGATGCTGGAGATTCCGGTCGATGTCGAACTCGTCGGGCCGCTCGTAGACGTCGGCGTCCCGATTCGCCGAGGGATAGAGCATGAGGATCTTCTCCCCGCGGGCGATCTTCCGGCCGCCGAGTTCGGTATCCTCGGTCGCCGTCCGGACGAACGAGATCACCGGAGACGTGAGTCGGAGCATCTCCTCGCACGCGGCCGGGATGAGCGACGGATCGGCCGCCAGGCGACGGCGTACCTCGGGATGCTCGATCAAGAGCTTCATGCCGCCGCTGAGCCCATTGCGGGTCGTCTCGTTCCCCGCCACGAGCAGAAGAACGCAGAACATGATCAGCTCGTCGTTACCGAGCTGCCGGTATTCCTCGCTCTGGCCGCGGGAGACGGAGCCCGCATTCTCGTGCTTCCCGAGCACACCGTCGTCCTTTGCGTTGACCAAAATGCTCAGAAGGTCGTCGCGCGGATTGGCTCGACGGTCCTCGAAGATCTCGGTGCAGTACTGCCCATACTCCACGAACGCCTGACTGGCGCGCTCGATCACACCCGGCTCGTGGAGGTTCCCCTGCGCGAGGATCATCGAGTCCGACCAATGGTGGAAGCGGCCCCGGTCCTTTCGACGAACACCGATCATGTCGGCAATGATGAGCAGAGGCAGGGGGACGGCGATGTCGTCCACGAAGTCGCACCGACCGACATTCGCAACCGCATCGAGCGATTCGTCGACGATGGTCTCGAAGTCTTCCTCGAGCTTGCGCACCATGCGCGGCGTGAAGCCACGGTTGACCAGCCGGCGCAACTCCTGATGACGGGGCTCGTCCTCATCGATCAGGCCGAGTTTGGCCGGGTTGGACGGCAACACCCCCTCGCCCGAGCAGAACAACTCGTTGTGCTTCGAGGCGTAGTTCACGTGCTCGAAGCGACTGACGACCCAGAGGTCGGACTTCTCGGACCAGTGGACCGGATCGTTTTCCCGTAACCACCGAAGGTGGTCCCACATCGGCTCATCCCATGTCCAGAAGTCGGAGGTGCCGTAGTTCACGTCGGAATGCGTCATCGGGATTGATCCTCATTACCGGCAGGCCCGGCCCCGGCCGGGTCGCTCGCCCGGATGGCTTCCCAGATGAAGGAGGCCGCCCGCGGGAGTCGCTCTGCAATCGGGTAGGTTTCGTCGGAGAGCCACTGCGAGATCGTGGCGTGAAAAGACCCCAGACCCATCCCGGCAAGGAAGCCCGCGTCCTCGTCGTCGCGAACCTCTAGAACCCGCTGCCCCCGCCGCAGCAACAGGGTCAGCGGCCGACGGAGGCGACCGAGATACGGCGCCGCGTCCTCGGGTCGCGAACCGTGCCGCAGCATCTCGAGCATCACCTCGCGAGCAACCTTCTGGTGCTCCTCGATCAAGCCCGAAGCGTGGCGAGCGAGGCCTTCGATCTGATCGCGCACGGGCGCATCCTCGCGCAGGTGCTGCTCGATCAAGGTTTCGAGCGCCTCGGCGACGTCACGGGTGATCTCCGTCAGGACGCCACTCTTGGATTGGAAGTGGTTGAAGAACGTGGCCGGCGCGATGTCGGCGGCGGAGGCAATCTGCTCGACGGTGGTCGCATCGAACCCCTGGTCGGCGACCAACTCCAGAGTCGCGCCGACGACCCGCTCGCGCAGCTCGCGCCGGCGCCGCTCGCGGCGGCCGATGGTCGTTCCAGGGAGGGACGTCATGATGCAGGGCTTCTTTTAGAGTCGACTATAAGTCTAGAGAAGACTCCAGTAAAAAGCAAACAAACGTTTGGTAGGGGATCCCGGCTGGCCGGGCTCCAGCCGATCTGCCAGAAGGATGGGGTCCTGGAGGTGGACGAATATGGCGGATTCGCACGAATTCGAGGCAAAATTGATCTGGGAGAAGGGGGCAACCGGCGAGCGCCGAGGCAACCACACGGTCTGCTTCGAGGGACGCCCCGACCTGGAGGTTTCCGCGGCGCCCCAATACGAAGGTGATCCTTCGTGCCTCAACCCCGAGGAGCTCTTCCTGGCCTCGCTGGCCTCCTGCCAGATGCTCACCTACGTGACCCTGGCCGCGAATTCGGGCGTCGACGTCCTGTCCTACGGCGATCGGGCCACGGCAACGCTCGCGATTGCGGACCGCCGCATGCGCATCACCTCGGTGGTCCTCCGGCCCCGGATCCGTTTGGCGTCGAACGCCGACCCCGAGCGCGCCCGCCGACTCGTCGATCGTGCCCATCGCGGGTGCTTCATCGCGAATTCGGTCGGCTGCGAAATCGTCCTCGAGCCCGAGATCAGCGTCGAGACCTGAGCCGACCGGCGGGGGATCACCGATCGTCCGACGGACGTCACCGCAGCGGCCCGGCCGAAGCCCCGTGCCGACGCAACGACCGGGGCCGGCTGCGGGCGCCGATTCTCCGTGTTAGACACGTTTCCTTCGAGAGGAGAGCCCTCATGTCAAACGATCCGAACCAGCACGGCCAGGAACCCGAAGACGACATCACCCAGATGATGATCATCATCGGCGCCCTGTTGGCCGCTTCGATGGTCCTCGCCTATTTCGTCGCCCTCTAGGCGGACGGCGGATTTTCGCTCGCCTGGCGATTGCGCTAAGCGCAGTCGATGGCGACGAGACTCGCGGCAAGCCTCCCCATCCCCCCCGACGTTCCGGCCTCCCAGCGCGCTGCCCAGCGCGCCGAGGAACTCGGATACGAGAGCCTTTGGATTGCAGACTCCGGGGGTCCCGACCCCTTCGTCGTCGCCGCGGCGGCGGCCGCGGTCACGAAGAGCGTGCGGATCGGCACCGCGGTCATTCCGGCCTATACCCGGACGCCCCCGGTCATCTCCTCGGCCGCCGCCTCCTGCGCCGCCCTCGCCCCTGGCCGCTTCATCCTCGGCATCGGCGCTTCGAGCGAAAACATCGTCCAGAAGTGGAGCGGCATCCCTTTCCAACGTCCGCTGTCCCGAGTGCGCGAGACCGTTTCCACGGTTCGTTCGATCCTCGCCGGCCACAAGAGCGATTTCTCGGGCCGCACCCTGCAATCCCAAGGATATCGCCTACAGATGCCGATCCCGGACCCGGCGATCCCGATTCACGTCGGCGCGCTCGGGCCGCCGATGCTCGAACTCGCCGGCGAGATCGCCGACGGCGTCACCTTGAACATGATGCCGGTCGAGGCGGTCCCCCGGATGCTCGAGCACGTCCGCATCGGCGCGGCGCGCGCGGGCCGAGATGCCGACGCGATCGAGGTCGTGGCGCGCTTCATGGTTTGCATCACCGACGACCGGGACGGAGCGCGGGCCATGATGCGTGCCTTCTTCGGTCCCTACTTCGCCACGTCGGTCTACAACCGCTTCGTTTCGTGGTGCGGCTTCGAGGAGGAGGCCGCCGAGATCCGTGCGGGCTGGGAAGCGCGCGACCGCGCCCGGGTGGGTGCCGCGGTCGGCGATTCGATGATCGATCGCCTTGCGGTAATCGGGTCGGCCGAAGAATGTCGGGAACGCCTCGAGGCCTTCCGTGCGGCCGGAGTCACGACCCCGATGGTGAACCCCATCGCCGGGGACGAGGCTTCGGCGATTGCGATGCTCGAAGCTCTGGCACCCTGAGCGTCCGCGCGCGCCGCCGACGCGATACCTCGATGACCCCTAGGACGCGGTGCCGGCACCCCGTGCCAGACCCCAGGCCGCATCCGCGATCGCGCGAGCCATCTTGCCGACGTCGGCAGCGTCGTCCGAACTGGCATTGCCCTGTTTTGCGCGCATGACGATCCCCTGCACGATGGCCGCCATGCGGAACATCGAAAAGGCGATGTAGAACTCGATGTTGTCGATGCGATCACGCCCGGTGCGGCGTGCGTACGCCGCCGTGTACTCCTCGACGGTGGGGAGGCCGGGCGGCAACTCGGACATCCCGCCGATCGAACCCCCACCACGCGGCATGTAGAAACCCTGCATATTGTAGCCCAGGTCTGCGAGCGGGTGTCCGATCGTGGACAACTCCCAGTCGAGAACAGCGACGACCCGGGGCTCGGTCTCGTGATACATGAGGTTCTCGAGGCGAAAGTCACCGTGGGCGATGGCGCGCTCCTCCCCGGCCGGAATGTTCCGGGGCAGCCACTCCACCAGGGCGTCGAAGGACTCGATCTCTTCGGTCTTCGACGCTTCGTACTGCTTGATCCAGCGGGCGGTCTGGCGCTCGATGTAGTTGCCGGGCCGGCCGTAATCTCCCAGGCCGACCGCGTCTGGATCGACCCGGTGCAACGTCGCCATCGTCTCGTTCATCGAGTCGTAGATGGCCGCCCGCATCGCGGGCTCCATGCCCGGCAGCGTCGCATCACGGAAAACACGCCCCGGCACACATTCCATGACGTAGAACATCTGCCCGATGACCGAATCGTCTTCGCAAAGAACCACCATGCGCGGCACCGGCACGTCCGTCGCCGCAAGCGCCTTCATCACACGGTATTCCCGATCCACGGCGTGCGCGGACGGAAGAAGTTTTCCGGGTGGCTTCTTGCGCAGAACGTATTGCTTGCCC
>JAPOLW010000181.1 GCA_029976905.1 bacterium
CTTGCCCTGCTGCTGGCAGGCCGGCGAGATCATGCGAAGCCGCTGCGAAGGCCTCGCGCCCGACGAGTGCGAGGCGCGCGTCGAGCAGGCGCGACAGTACGCGATGGCGGCCGGCACCGCGCCCGACGGGGTCTTCCCGGGGACCGGCGTCGAGGATTGGCTCGACTGCGGCCAGGTGCGCGGCGGCTTCAAACCGGCCTATGGCTTGCGGCCGCTCTCGACGGTGCAGTACGCGCTGAGCCTCTCGCGCGACCGGGAAGGCGGCGCGCCCGAACGCTTGCGCTTCGGCCTCGTCGCCTCGAGTGACAACCATACGGCTCGCCCCGGGACCGGTTGGACGCAGACCGGTGCCAAGCAGGGCTTCACCGACATGATCGGGCCGCGCAATGCGCTCTACGCCCTGCTTCTCTCGCAGCGCGGCAAGGCGGAGGATCCCGCGCGCCCTCAACCGGCAGTCGCAGATGCGGGCTCGGCGCTGACCGTCGAGCGCCTGACGAGCTTTTTGTACCCCGGGGGGCTGGTGGCGGTGCACGCCGACGAGCGCAGCCGCGACGGCATCTGGGACGCGCTGTACCGGCGCGAGGTCTACGGCACCAGCGGCCCGCGCATTCTCCTGTGGTTCGATCTCTTGAACGGCCCCGGGGGAGAGCACCCCATGGGGTCCGAGGTCGTTCTCGACGACATGCCCCGCTTTCGCGTGCGGGCCATGGGGTCGTTCGAGCAGAAGCCGGGTTGCCCGGAATCGGCAGTCGAGGCCCTTTCTCCCGATCGCGTGCAATCGCTCTGCCTCGGCGATTGCTACTACCCAGGAGATAGCCGTCGGCCGATCGAGATGATCGAGGTCGTGCGCATCCAGCCACAGGTCGCCGGGGAGGAGGGGGGAGCGCCCCGCATCGAGGATCCCTGGCGACGGCTCGCCTGTGTCCCCGACGAAGCGGGTTGCGTCGTCGAATTCGAGGACCCCGAATTTCCCCTCCTGGGGCGCGACACGGTCTACTACGTCCGCGCGCTGCAGGAGCCGACGCCAGCGATCAACGGCGACAACCTTCGCAGTCGCTTCGACGCCGCGGGTCGGGTCGTGTCGGTCGACCCCTGCGTGGTCGGTGCGGGGGAGAGGCCGGGCGACGGCTGTTTGGCCGACGTCCGGGAGCGAGCCTGGTCGTCGCCGATCTTCGTCGACTGGAAGTCCGATGCAAGCGTCGTGCCGCCGGGTGCGGACGAGGCTGCGCCGACTCGGGAGCGCTCCTAGGCGTGCGGCCCGGCGCGGGTCGGGCTCACCACTGCGGCCACCACCAGCGCCAGGCGTCCTGCTCGCTCTCGTCGGCAGCCTCGAGGTCGTCGTAGTCCTCTTCGGTGTCGAGGAGGCTTCCCCAGTGGATCCGCTCGGCCATCTCGTCTCGCGTCTCGGGTCGGACGAAGGCGTCTCCTTCGTGGAATTGCCATCCACCGCCGAGGCTGCGGTGCAGCGAGACCAGATTGAGCGCCACCGAACCCCGGGTCGCCACCAGGCGGCTCTCGGCCTGCAGCAGGAATTGCTGGGTGAGAAGCACCCGGGTGTAGTCGGCCGCCCCTTCGCGGTATTGCAGTTCGGCCAACTCGACGGCGCGTGCCGAGTCGGCGGCCGCCCGTTCGAAGAAGCCGACCTGGCGTTGCGCGCCGAGAGTGCCGGCAATCGCGTCCTGCACCTCCTGCTGCGCCCGCAGGACGGTGGTCTCGTAGAGGCCTACCTGCTGCTGGAAGCGCGCGTCCTGAACGCGCACGTTGTTTACGATGCGGCCGTAGTTGAGGATCGCCCAACGAAAACTCGGGCCGCCGAAGGCCGCGAACGAACTCCCCTTGAAGAGATCGGCGAAGTCCTCGGCCTCGAGGCTCAGATTCCCCACCAGTTGCAGGCGCGGATAGAAGTCGGACGCGGCGATGCCGATGCGTGCGCTCTGGGCCGCCATTTCGCGTTCCGCGCGGCGAATGTCGGGGCGGCCGCGCAGCAGTTCGGCGGGCAACCCGACGACGACGTCGACGGGCGCCGAGGGGATCTTGTCGGGGCCCTCCAGGATCGCGTCGAGGTCGCGCGGGGCGAGCCCGAGCAGGACGCAGAGACGATCCTGGGCCTGGCGGATGTTGGCCTCGACGCCGGGGATGAGGGCTTCGGTGGCGCGCAGCAAGGAGCGCGCCTGGGCGAGATCGAGTTCGGTGACTGCTCCCAACTCGAACCGGGTGCGGACGATCTCGACGCTGCGCGCCTGCAACCCGGCGTTGGTGCGGGCGACCAGGAGCTGCTCCTGGAGCGTGCGGATCTGGATGTATGCCGTAGCCACCTCGGCGGCGAGACTCACGATCGCGTCCTGGTAGGCGAAGAGCGAGCCCATGAGATCGGCGTCCGCGGATTCGACGCCGCGGCGGTAGCGCCCCCACAGATCCAGCTCCCAGCCCGCTGCCAGGGGCGTCAGGGTCCAGGCGTCGAACGCCGGGTCGAAGAGCGGGGTGAATTGGGCGCCGTTTTCGGAGAGCGAAGTACGCCGGTAGTCGAGTCCGGCCTCCTGCTGCTGGGGATAGAGCTGACCGATGGCGACGCCGCGGCGCGCCAGCGCTTCGAGGACGCGCAGGCCCGCGACCTCGAGGCTCGGGTTCTCCCGGTAGGCGCTTTCGATCAGGGCGTCGAGCGTCGGGTCGTCGAAGGTCTTCCACCACTGCGCATAGTCGACGTCCGGTGTCGTCGGGAGTTCTTTGTCGCCGGAAGCGAGCCATGCGTCGGCGACCGTCGCCGGTGGCTTCTGGTAGGTGGGCCCGACCATGCAGCCCGCCAGCACCAGCGCGGCGAGAATCGAGACGCTGCGCTCACGCATCCGAGGGCTCCCCGACGTCCTCGCCCGCGGGCTCTGCCGCCGACGTCGAGCGCTCGCCGAGCGACTGCATCACGACGAAGAAGACCGGCGTGAAGACGAGCGACATGAGCGTCGCGGCACTCATGCCCCCGACGACGGCCGTGCCGATCGCCTGGCGGCTCGCTGCGCCCGCGCCCGAGGCGATCACGAGAGGCATGAATCCCGCGATCGAGGAGATCGCCGTCATCAGGATCGGTCGGAAGCGCAGGCGCGCGGCGGTGGCGGCCGCGTCCGCGATGCTCCTGCCCTGGGCGTGTTCCTCGCGCGCGAATTCGACGATGAGGATCGCATTCTTACTTGCCAGGGCGATGAGCAGGACGATGCCGATCTGCGTGTAGACGTTGTTGTCCATGCCGCGCGCCGTGAGCGCGACCACGATGCCGAGCAGGGCGAGCGGTACGACCAGGATGACCGCGGCGGGGGCAGACCAACTTTCGTATTGTGCGGCCAGGACGAGGAAGACCAGTGCCAGGGCAAGCCCGAAGACCAGGGTGGCCTCCGACCCGATCTTCTTCTGTTGGTAGGACATGCCCGTCCACTCGAACCCCATGGACGAGGGGAGTTTGGCGTCGGCCATGTTTTCCATGACGGCGAGGGCCTGGCCGGAGCTGAAGCCCGGTGCGGCCGAGCCGGTGATCGAGGAGGCTGGATAGAGGTTGTAGCGCAGGATGCTCTGCGGGCCGAAGCTGCGCCGCACGTCGACGAGAGTGCCGAGCGGAATCATGTTGCCCTTCGCGTCGCGGGTCTCGAGGCGTCGGATGTCGTTGGGCTCGATGCGGTATTGGTGGTCGGCCTGCACCTTCACCTGCCAGGTCCGCCCGAAGCGGTTGAAGTCGTTCACGTACGCCGAGCCGAGAAAGGCCTGCAGCGTGCCGAAGACGTCACCGAGGGAGATTCCGAGCTTCTTGGCCTTCTCGCGGTCGACCTCGGCGAAGAGCTGCGGCACGTCGGCCCGGAAGGTCGTATTGAGGCGGGCGAGGCTCGACTGGGCGTTGCCGTCGTTGATCATTTCGCCGGTCAGCTGGGCCAGTGTCTGGAGGCCGACGCCGCCGCGGTCCTGCATCTGCATCTGGAAGCCGCCGGCGACGCCGAGTCCGGGGATGGCCGGTGGCGGGAAGGCGAAGACGATGGCTTCCTGGACGCCGGCGAACGCACGCTGCAGGTGCGCGAGGATGCCCGCCTGGGAGGTCGCCGGATCGGTGCGATCCTCCCAGGGTTCCATCACGACGAAGATGGTGGCGGCGTTGGAGACGTTGGTGTTGTCGAGCATCGAAAAGCCGCCGAGGGAGATCCAGTCGGCGACGCCCGGGGTGTCGGCGAAAATGCGGTCGAGGTCGTCGAGGACGGCGTTGGTGCGCTCGAGTGAAGCCGCATCGGGAAGCTGCACGTTGACCATCACGTAGCCCTGGTCTTCGATCGGCAGGAAGCCCGTGGGAACGCCGCCGAAGAGCCAGACCGTGAGCGCGGCGAGAGCGACGAAGACGAGCATCATCGCCCGACTACGGCCCACCACCCCCTGGGTGAGGCCGCCGTAGCGTGCCTCCAGCCGGGCGAAGAAGCGGTCGAAACCCTGGAAGAAGGCATTTTTGTGTTCGGGCGGCTTGCGCAGGATGAGGCCGCAGAGAGCCGGGCTCATGGTGAGCGCGTTCAGCGAACTGAAGACCGTCGAAACTGCGATGGTCAGGGCGAATTGGCGGTTCATCTCGCCGGTGATCCCGGGGAGGAACGCGGCCGGCACGAAGACGGCGAGGAGGACCAGCGTCGTGGCCACGACGGGACCGGAGACCTCGTTCATGGCCTCGATGGTCGCTTCGCGCGGGGGCAGGCCCCCCTCGATCTTCTTGGCCGAGGCCTCGACCACGACGATCGCGTCGTCGACGACGACCCCGATCGCAAGCACCAGGCCGAAGAGGGTCAGCATGTTGAGCGAGAAACCCATCATGCCCATGACGGCGAACGTGCCGATCAGGGAGACGGGAATCGCTACGGCCGGGATGACGGTTGCCCGCCAGTCCTGGAGGAAGACGAAGAGCACCAGGAAGACCAGTGCGGCGGCTTCGAAGAGGGTGGTGAAGACCTCCTGAATCGACTGCTCGACGAAGATCGTGGTGTCGTAGGGGATGCGGTAGTCGACGCCCTGGGGGAAGGAGCGGCTCATCTCCTCCATCGCCGCGCGCGCCTGTTCGGCGACGTCCAGAGCATTGGCGCCGGGGAGCTGGTAGATCGCGACGGCGGCCGAGGGGGCTCCGTTGAGGCGCGACGTCACATCGTAGGTCTTCCCGCCGAGTTCGATCCGGGCGATGTCCCCCAGCCGGGTGATGCGCTGATCGCCGCTCGTCTTGACGATGATCTCCTCGAATTGCTCGAGGTCGGAGAGGCGCCCGAGGACGTTCACCGGGTACTGGAAGGCCTGGCCCGCGGGAGCGGGGGGCTGGCCGATCTGACCTGCGGCGACCTGCACGTTCTGCTCGGAGATCGCGCCGAGGACGTCCTGGGTCGTGATGCGCCTGGACTTCATCTGCTCGGGATCGAGCCAGATGCGCATGCTGTAGTCGCTCGGCGGGAAGATCATCACCTCGCCCACACCGGGAATGCGCGCGAGTGCGTCCTTGAGGTTCAGGGTCGCGTAGTTCGAAAGGAAGAGTTCGCCGTAGCGTCCTTCGGGTGAGAAGAGGGTGATGAAGAGGATGATGTTCGTCGACTTCTTCTTCGTGTTGACGCCCTGGCGTTTGACTTCCTCGGGCAGGAAGGGCTCGGCGAGTTTGACGCGGTTCTGCACCAGCACCTGCGCCATGTCGAGATCGGTGCCGACCTCGAAGGAGACCGTGAGCGTGTACGAGCCGTCGTTCGCGCTGGTCGAGGACATGTAGATCATGTTCTCGACGCCGTTGACCTGCTGTTCGATCGGAGCGGCAACCGTCTCGGCGACGACGCTCGCATTCGCGCCGGGATAGGCAGCCGAGACCTCGACGGTGGGCGGGGTGATCTCCGGGTATTGCGCGACGGGTAGACCGCCGAGGGTGACGACGCCGGCCATCACGATGACGATCGAGAGGACGGTCGCGAAGATGGGCCGTTCGATGAAGAATTGGGAGAACATCGGGGCGTGTCCCTAGGCGTGCGGCCGGCAGGGGGTGCCCGCAGCGGCGCGGCGACGCGGGAGGGGGGCGGCAAGAGGGTGGGGGATCGACCGCCGCATTGCCGGGGCCGTCCGATCGAGGTCCGTCATGGGTGGAGCGCCCCCTAGGAGTCCGACGACGCGGCCGCCGCCTCGTCCGGCGTGCGGCGCGCCGACGTGCGCAGCGACGACATTTCGATGCGGTCGGGTGCGACCACGGCACCGGGACGGGCCCGCTGGATTCCGTTGACGACGACCCATTCGTCCGACGCGAGGCCGTCTTCGATCACCCGCAGTCCGTCGACCCGACGCCCGGTCGCCACGTTGCGTTTCTCGACCCTGTCCTCGGCGTCGACCACGAGCACGTACTCCCCGGACTGATCCGAACCGATGGCTTGCTCCGAGACCAGCAGCATGTCCGCCCGGGTGGCGACCGGCAGGCGGACGCGAGCAAAGAGTCCTGGCACCAATCGGGCCGGTTCCTCGGCATTGAGGAAGCGGCCGCGCAGTTGCAGGGTGCCGGTCTCCGGATCGACCCCGGACTCGTAGAAGTCCGTGATCCCGTGGTGGGGATATCCTTCCTCGTCGGCGAGGCCCATCTCCACGGCGATCTCGGCCTCGGCATTGGGCGCTTTGTCGGCGTCGAGACCGCGTTCGTCGACGCGGTGGCGGTACAGGGACATGACGCGCAGAAGGTCGCGTTCGTTCAGGTTGAAGTAGACGTACATCGGGTCGTATCGGGTCACTTCAGTGAGGATCGTGGCCTCGCCTTCCCCGACGAGGTTTCCGAGGTCGACCTTGTGCCGACCGACGCGACCACTCATGGGTGCGCGGACCTGCGTATACCCCAGATTCAGCTCCGCGCGCGTGATCTTGGCTTGGGCGCTTTGGATTGCTGCGAGAGCGAGGTCGCGTTCGCCGCGCCATTTCACGACGTCGACCTCGGTGCCGGCCTTCTTGGCACGCAAGCGTTCGGCGCGGTCCAATTCGATCTCGGCGCGCGCGAGGTTGGCCTGCGCACTCGAAAGCTCGGCCTGTGCGGCTTGTAGGGCGGCCTCGTAGCTCGTCGGCTCGATCACGAAAAGGAGTTGTCCCTCTTCGACGTCGGCGCCGGGCTCGAAATGCATGCTCTCCAGAACACCGGAGACGCGAGCGCGGACCTCGGCCTGGCCGGAGGAGACGGTGGTGCCTGTAAAGTCGAGGTAGTCGGTGACCTCGCCGATCTCCGGACGCGCGGCGGTCACGGGCGCGGGCGGGGGCGGGGGTGGCTCGCTTTCGTCAGCGGCGGCGGTGTGGGCCTCGT
>JAPOLW010000182.1 GCA_029976905.1 bacterium
GAACTCGTCGGCCTGAACGCCAATCCACTTCTCGGCGAATTCCCGGCACTCTTGACGGAACTGCGCGACAGGGACTTCGTCTTTGTTTTTCCCAGCCTTGCGATATTGCTGTTCGACTTGCCATTCGATCGGCAGACCGTGGCAATCCCAGCCCGGCACATAGGGCGTGCGGAACCCGCGCATGTGCTTGTACTTGACGATGACGTCCTTGAGCACGCGGTTCAGAACGTGCCCCATGTGCATGTTGCCGTTGGCGTAGGGAGGGCCGTCGTGCAGGATGAAGGAGGGAGCCTCGGCACGCTGTGCCAACATCCTTTCGTAGAGCGAGCCCTCGTCCCAGCGCGCAAGCTGCTCGGGTTCCCGCCTGGCCGCGTTCGCGCGCATCGGGAAGCTGGTGCGGGGAAGGTTCAGCGACGCGCGGTATTCCATTGAAGCGCGGGTACCAACCGACAAACGAGGTTTCAAACGGCCGCGACCCGACGACCGTGGGGCCTCACGAAGAGCCGATTTCGACCGAGACGTTCCAGGCGCCGCGCAGCCAGTCCAAGACTCTCGAATGGGGCAGCCCCTCGGCGTCGGAGAGCGCGACCTCGAGGGCCTGGCCGTAGATCAAATCACGAGCGGCCTGCCGCTCGATCCCTCCGAGATGGCGGCGAAGAGCCTCCTCGTCCGGGAAGCGTTCGTCCACCGCGTCGACCAGGCTCCGGTAGGCATCCGCACCGAAGGCATCAGCCAGAGCGGAGATCTCCTTCTGCTCTTCCTCGGTAATCGTGCGGTTGGATTCCGCAACGAGTTCGATCAGGGCCACGAGCGCGAGTCGCTCGTCCTCGTTCAGGTCAGCAATCTCCACGGAATCTCCCTCCTTGTACCCAGCTGGTCGAATGCCGACCGCCGGCTCGCGCGCTCGCCAACCAATGGACCCACACCATGCGATCATCCCCCGGGAAGGCGGCGCCGGTCCCTGCGACGGTCCTCGGTTCGGGGCGCTCTCCATCGATCACGCCCCCGCGCACCCGTCCGGCGCAGACCCAGAAAATAGCAGCATTGCTCGTGGTCGAGGTCGTTGTTGAAGGTGCGCTGCTGGCCGTCTTCGAAGAGCAACCGCACCAGACAGGTCCCACCGGGGACCACAGACGTCCGCTCCTCGACCACCGCGCCCTCCCCCCACTCCTCGTGGCGGACATGCACCACCCGGTCACCCAGCCGGAGGTAGAGCCGCTTGTCGCTCGCCGTATACTCCATCGCCTGCCTACCGTTGCTGTCGTAGCTCTTTCGGACGAGCGGCGAAAGCATCCCCGGCGCCGGGTTCGCGTCGCGAAGTCCACACCGGCCAGACGGGAGCGAGAGAAGTCCCGACGGCTAGCGGCCGTCGTCGTCGACCTCGCTCCCCCCGTCGGGAGCGACCTCGATGCGCCCTCCCCGCACGATGACCGGCACGATCCGCCGTCCGTCGGTGAGCTTCAGCCATTCGTTCATCGCCTGTGGCGTTCGGCTCAAGTTGACTTCCTCGAGGCGTCCGCCCTCCGCGCGGAGACGCTCGCGCGCTCGATCGCAGTGGGGACAGCCATCACGGGTGTAGAGGGTGATGCGCAAGGCCACCCCTACTCCGCCCCTGCGGCGGCGCGCCACCGTTCTCCGTCGACCGGGGGCGCCGAGGCGCGGGGCCCGGGGGTGGCCCGGGGGCGGCGCAGGCGGCGCCAGAGACCACGAAGTCGAATCCACGAAGTCGAAACGACCAGATAGACGAGGAGCAAAGGTGCCAGGACCAGACCCATTCCCTGCGACGTCAGCCCGAAGTGACTGGCGAGATCCGGCAATCGAAAGACGTTCAGCGGGAAATGATCGAGGCTATCGTTGAAGGCGACGATCGTGCGACCGCGCAGGACGAAGGGCAGCGATCGCAAGCCCCGCGCGCCACTCCGGCTCAGTTGCATGACGATCAGGTCGTAGGAACGGCCGCGGAGTTCGCGCACCAGTCCCTGACGCTCCTCGAAGCGCACGACCCGCGCGGTGTCGGCGGTCAGATGCGAAACCAGGGCCGCGTCTTCCTCGCGCAACAGAACTTCGACATGGGCGTCGGGGAAGAGGCGCCGCAACTCGGCGATCACGCCGGAGACGAGGTCGGCCGGGCCGGTCTGGACCAGAGCGATCCGGGACACCCGGTCGTAGCGCAGGGGGCGGAGGTAGGAGAGAAGATCAGGCATCGGTCGGATCCGCAGGCTGCTCCCATCCATACGCTTCGAAGAGCCGCTGCGCGATGGCCGGCCAGTCGTAGTTCGCCTCCGCAAAGCGTCGCGCCCGCGCGGCCATCGCGTCCCGCTGGGCGCGGTCGCGGATCATTTCGACGACCGCCGCGGCGAATCCCGCCGGGTCGTCGACCATCCGGATCTCGCCGGCATCCACCGCGAGGCCCTCCGCGCCGACCTCCGTCGAGACCACCGGACATCCGCTCGCCATGGCCTCGAGGATCTTCAATCGCGTCCCCGATCCGCGCAGGATCGGGGCCACGAAGACCGTTGCCCGACGGTAGTGGGAGGCGGTTTCGGGCACCAACCCGGCCACCTCGATGCCCGGATCCCGTTCCGCGAGGGCCCGGATGGCCTCGGGCGGATAGGCGCCCACGACGCGGAAGATCGCCTCGGGAATCGTCTCGCGCACCCGTGGCAGGATCTCGCGCGCGAAATGGAGGGCCGCCTCGACGTTGGGCTCGTGCCGGAAGAAACCCACGAAGAGAATGGTCGCCGGCTCGGCCTCCCCGGGTGCGAATGGGAAGTCGCGGCAGGAGACGCCGTTGGGCACCACCGCGATGGGCTCCGGGTCCACGTAGCGCGCCAGCGCCCGGCGGTCATTTTCACTCATCGCGAGCACGCGGTCGGCCTTTTCGACCGAAGCGACCTCGTGGCGCAGCGTCCGCAACCCGTCGACCCAGAGCCCGAACCGCCGGATCCAGGAAGATTCCCCGCGTCGGGCCCGCTCGGCCGCGACGAAACTCACGTCGTGTTCGACCAGGACCCGCAACATGCCCGGGCACGGCGGCGGCAGATAGTGCGCCATGTTGGTGTACTCGATCTGGACCACGTCGAAGGCACGCTTCTCCAACCAGACCTCGATCATCTCGAACATGCGCTCGGAGACGAAGCCATGCATGGCCAGGGGCAGCAATCGGCCGCCCGCACCCTCCCGATCGCGCGGAAGCAGAACGACGTCCCGACAGAGTTCGCGCAGGATCTCGAGGTTCTCCGCGTCCGACTCCGCGGGCGTATCGGTGAAGGAAAGCAGCGTCACGTCGCAACGAGCCCGCATCTCGCGAATGAGGTTCAACATCCGCACGGCGCCCCCGTGCACGGCAGGGGACGGGCTGTAGGGCGACACCACGAGAACCTGGGGACGCTCCTGGGCACGTGGTGGATCGGGATGGAAGCGGGCGCGGTAGACGTGTCGGAAGCGCGAGAGGTCGAGGATCTCCTCGTCGGTGAAGACCCGCGGCCGGGCCCGCTCGCGACGCCGGGCGCGCATCGTCGTGGGAATCTGACGGGCGAGGCCGAGCAGGGTCGCGAGCGCCGAGCGCCCCCCCTGCTCCCGGCGCGCGCGCTCCGGCAATGTCACGATTCCCAGGAGGTGACGCACGAGAATCGCTGGCGAACGTGTGTTCTTCCACAGGAGTGCCGCCAGATTCTTCAAGAAGAAGGAGTGGATGACCCCCTCGCTCCAGATCCGGCGGGTCGTACCCCGATGCTTGTGATGCACCCGACTCTTCGGCGCCAGGAGGGAGGGCCAACCCCGCTTCCAGGCGCGGTAGCCCAGATCCACGTCCTCGATGTAGACCGGCGAGAAGACCGCCTCGTCGAAACCCCCGAGAGCGAGAAAGCGCTCACGGTCGTAGGCCGAAGCGCCACCGCCCGCGAAGAAGATCGGATAGGTCTTGTCTTCCTCGAAGCGGTCGAGATGAAAGAGACGCACGAGACCGCCCCGGAGTTCCGCGTGCACCTTGCCGGTCTCCCATCGGGGACGGTTGGGATCGATGAAGTCGATCTGACAGGAAACTCCGAAGACTCCCGGCTCCTCCCCAAAGACGTCGAGAAGGGGCTGCACGAAATCGGGCTCCACGACCATGTCGTTGTTCAGGAAGAGCACCGCCGGATTCTTTGCCTCGGCCGCCCCCCGATTGGTGGCCCCGGCGAACCCCTCGTTGCGATCGAGCGCAATCACCCGCAGACCGGGGAACTCCGCGGCGCGGCGCTCGAGTTCGGCCACGGTCCCGTCCTCGCTGCCGTTGTCGACGACGAGGATCTCGTCGTCGGGATGTCCGTGGTTACGCAAGGCCTGCACGAGGGGAGGCAGGCTCATGTCGAGCAACTCGCGCCCGTTCCAGGTGGGAATGACGACCGAAACCGCATCGCCCGGGTGCACACCACGGGCGTCTGGCGACAGGCCGTCCCCACGGCGCCGCACGGGAATGAGATCGCCGAGGAGAAGAGCCATCCCGACCAGAGCCGACACCCCGGCCGCGAGCGCCGTGAGGAGGAAAACCAAAAAGGGCACCGCGGCCCGGCGCACCAGACCAAGGCTCGCAACGAGAGCCCGCTTCCCTTCCCGGGCGAGCCCGCGGAAATAGCGGACCTCGTCGGCCACGGTCTCTCGGGCGACCCGACGGAGCGCGGGACTGGGTTCGCCACGCTCGAGTTCCTGCGCGGCCGCCAGGCGCGCCTCCAGCGACGCCGCCTGGCGCTCGGCCGCTTCGGTGCGAACGGTGAGCCGCGCCAGGGCGGCGCGTACGCCGTCGAGATCTTCGACCGGCGGGCCCGCGTCCCGCCACGATCCAGCGACGAGCGCCCCCCCGTCCTCCATCAGCGGGATGGTGGTATTGTGCGCGAACAGGAAATCGTCGCGCGCGGCCGGCCCCTCGTCCTCCACGCCCGCAATCAGGTAACGCGCGAGGAAGGCCACGCCCTCCCCCTCTCCCCGGGCCGGGTTCGGATCGGCACACCGCCAGATCGAGACGCGGCCGCGCCGGTCCCACTCACCCGGCGCATGCTCGAGCGTCAAGCGGAACTCGAGCTCGCGCTCCCGGGTCCGTTCGATCGGACGAAACTCGAATCGCTGCCAACCGTCGTGCGGCAATTGAGCGGCTGGCACCACGACCCGGACCAGGGGCGACGCGGACTCGTCCGACGCGCGCAATTCGAAGACGAGCACACTGCCGTCGAGTGGCGGTTCGAACCAGACGAGCACGTCCACCTGACAGAGCCGATCGTAGCTCGCGGTGAAGCGCTGCCAGGCGCTGTAGGTGGCACCGAGGGGCGCCGAGAGGGCACGGGTGGAACTGGTGAATTCCTGCGCCACCAGGGCCTGCTCCTTACGCGGCGCCCCGTCCCGGGAAACATCGGCGGCCACCCAGGCCCTCCCCGCCCGATCCGGTGCGCGGCGCGGACTCCGGCAGAACGCATCCAGTGGTTCGATCGCCTTCGACCAGCGGAACTCCCAGCGGGCTTCCGCAAAGCGACGCGCACGCTCTTCGTCGGCGGGCTCCTCGAGGACCTCGACCAAGGCCGCGGCGACGGCTTCGGGCGCATCGGGGGGAACCACCCGGCCCAGGCGTCGCTCGCCCACCAGGGACGCGAGCTCGTCCCCCTCGGTCACGACCATCGGGCGGCCGCACCAGAGGTAGTCGAGCAGTCGCGTGCGAAAGGCGAACTCCGATTCGACGCCGCGACGGTGCAGACTGACGCCGACGTCCGCCTCCAGGATCCAGCGTTCGCGCTCCTCGTACGCAATCCAATCGACGAAGCGCACCGAACCGTCGTCGACCAGGCCGAGCTCCCCCGCAAGGTCGCGCGCCCGACGGGCCATCTCCATCTCGCCGATCTCGGGGTTGGGGTGACGACTTCCGAGGATCAGCGTCTTCACGCCCGGTCGTTTCGCACGCAGGATCGCGGCCGCACGCACCAGCGTCAGCGGATCCACCCAATTCCACATGCCGCCCGCCCAGAGGACCACTTCATCGTCGGGAGCCACGCCCGGCAGGACACCCTTGATGACGCGCGGGCGGCCCGTCTCCGGCAAAACGTCGGGTACGCCAAAGGGAACCACGGCAAGCAGGCGCTCGAGTACGGGGTCGGCCTCGTAGTTTGCACGATTCACGCGGCCGGCGGCCGTCAGCATGCCGAGCCAGAAGCTGCGCTGTGCCTCCCCCGCACAAAGGAAGAAATCTCCGTAGGTCAGATGATGCTGGAGCCACCGCAACGAGAGCAGGGCACGTCCGCCGGAACGGTCGAAGTCCGCGCCGAAGAGGTCGAGGTTCGAGAGGACGAACGGGTCGTAGAGATCGACGACCAGGGGCTTGTCGATCGCCGTCATCAATTCCATCCGGCCTGAGATCACGACGACGTCGGCCTCCCCGACCAGGGCGGAGAGAGCTCCGGAATCGTCGGCCACCGCAAGGGACAATCCCGGCTCGGAGTCCATCCGGCTACCGGACGGAGCCGCGAGGGTCACTCGATGTCCGGCCCGGGCGAGGGCGCGCGCCATCTCCAGGGCGCGGATCGCCGAGCCGGCCATGCGCGTGCCGATGCGATCCCAACTCGAGACGAGCACCCTCACGAGGCCATCTCCTGGTCCAGGGCGCAGAACGCACGAAACGAGAGCGTCCGACCCGGTTGCTCGACACCCCCGATCGCCAGGCCGCCGAGGGGAGACGCGGCGTGCCACAGCAAGATCGCGTTTTCCGCGGTCGCTTCGGGTGCCCGGGCGCGAATGGTGATGCCGCGGCCCGAAGAGTCCTCCCAGGGCCGTGCGAGCGGGATCGACACGAAAGAGCGGTCCACGAGATGCGCGGCCGGGACGACCCGCTCCCCGCGTGTCGCGCCCTCCTCGTCGAGCACCGACAAGATGACCCGATGCTCGTTTCGTCGGACGTACGTGCCCACGCGCACGTCGACCCGCGAAAGGCCGTCCCGTTCACAGGTGAATCGTTGTTCGACCTCCGCCCCCGGGCCGAGCGGCCCACCGCGCTCTGCGTCGAGTTGGTAGCGGTCGTAGAGCGCGTCGCCTGGCTCGAGGGCGACCTCCGAGCCCTCGTCGGCCTCCAGGGCCACGGGCTCGGGCAACTCCCGGGCGGGGCCAGACCCGCGCGCGAGGATCTCGGTGACGACGTCGGCAAGCTCCTGCGCCTGTGCCTGCGTCGAATACCGACGCTCGATGTCTCGTTGACAGACGCCGCCCAGCGCCTCGCGCAACGCTGCGTCCGCGACGAGCGTGCCGAGGCGCTCGGCCCACTCCCCCGCTTGGTTGCAGAGG
>JAPOLW010000183.1 GCA_029976905.1 bacterium
ACCGTGGGCTCCTGGGGTGGAAGAGAGCCTTCCACGGCCGCGGGCGTTTCGGATGCCGGGGATTCCTGCGGGGGCGCGGGTTGCGCGCGGGCTTCCTGGCCCGCCAGGAGCGACGCTACGACGAACGCAAGGCACGAGTGAATGATCTGGAACCGAGGTTGCATGGCTCTTCCCCGCGGACGTCTCTATCGGATTTGGCGGCGCTCCCGAAACGCCGGGGCGGTCGTCCGACCGCGGCGGCGCGGACGATGGTGTCGGGCGGTGCAGCCGCGAGTGCTCTCTTCCGCCACGGCGGGCCGTCAGATCGCCTCGGGCGGAACCCAGCGATCGCCGGAGCGAAAGCCCCAGTCCTGCCGTCGCGGGCCCACGAGGACCAGGGACCAGGCGCCCCGACAACCGGTGATCCGATGGGCGTGCTCGGGACCGAAGCGCCGCAGATGGGGCGCGGTGAACGTCTTCGTGTGAAGGGCGTCGTCGGGTCCGAGCACGGTCTCGTCGTAGGAACCCCAGAAGAGGAGGCTCACGAAGGTCCGCGGATGATTGTGCGGCTCCTCGGGATCGTCGCAGCGGAAATGGTGAAGGTACAGGCGTCGCGCACCAAAATGGGCGATCACCCAGCGGTCGAGGTAGGTGACGCCTCCCCGACCGATCGGCTCGTACACGAAGAGGCGATGGGCGATCCTCTCCAACCACGTTCGTCGTTCCGACATCTACTCCGGGTTCCTGGTCGATGGGGCGCGCGTGGATCCGGGAAGGCCGGCGCGGCCATCCTTCCAGTGTACGGGAATCCCGGTCTCACGCGAGTCCCTCTGCTAGGGAGGAGGCGAGAAGATGCTGCGCCTTCCCTTCGAACTCGATGGCACGGCGCCCGGGACCCGTGCCCGGGCCGGCCGCCTTCACACCCGACACGGTGAGGTCGAAACCCCCGTCTTCATGCCCGTCGGCACGCACGCGACCGTGAAGGGGCTTGCGGTCGAGGCTCTTCGCGAAGCCGGGTCCCGCATCCTGTTGGCCAATGCCTACCACCTGCTGCTCCGGCCCGGTCCCGCCGTCTTCGAGCGGGTGGGGGGCATCCATCGGTTCATGAATTGGTCGGGGGCGGTCCTCACCGACTCGGGCGGCTTCCAGGTCTTTTCCCTGCCCAAGGACCGCGTGGTCACCGAGGACGGGGCGGTCTTCAAGAGCTATGTCGACGGCTCGCGGGTCGTGCTGAGCCCGGAGCGCAGTATCGCCACGCAGCTTTCGATCGGCAGCGACATCATGATGGCGATGGACGAGTGTATTCCCTCGACCTCGGATCACGCGGCCGCGGTCGCGGCGATGCAACGCACGCATCGGTGGGCGGCGCGGAGTCTGGAGGCACGGGGGGAGGCGGCGGCGGCGCTCTTCGGCATCGTCCAGGGCGCCTGCTTCGACGACCTTCGTCAGGAGAGCGCGGCCGTGATCGCGGGGATGCCCTTCGACGGGTTCGCGATCGGGGGGCTTGCGGTCGGCGAATCGAAGGAGGAACGCGAGCGCTGCACGGCGCTCACCAGCGATCTTCTGCCCCCGGGGCTTCCGCGTTATCTCATGGGCGTCGGGCTTCCGATCGACCTGCTCGAGGCGGTCGACCGCGGAGTCGACATGTTCGATTGTACGATCCCGTCGATGCTCGCGCGGCAGGGCGTGGCGTTCACGCGCGTGGGCCGTCTCGATCTCTTCCGAGGTGTCTACAAGCTCGACGATCGTCCCCTGGATGTCGCCTGTCCCTGTCCGGCCTGTCGCGGCTACACCCGCGCCTACCTGCACCACCTGACCAAGACCGGCGAGCCGCTTGGTTGGAGCCTGCTCTCCCGGCACAACCTCCATTTCTATCACGAGCTCATGGCGGCAATGCGACGGCACATTCTTGCGGGGACCTTCGCGTCCTTCCGGGATGAGCAGCGATCGGTGCTGGTGCGCCAGGACGAGGAGCACCCCGCGGTGATCTCCCGTCCCCGCCGCCGTCGCCAGGGGGCGCAGGCGATGGAGCGCTTCGAGGTCCGCGTGGCCGAGCGGGGCTTTGCCTGTGTCGCCGATCGCCGATCGGGTGAGGTCATGCACGCCGGGCTCGACCCGACCATGGAGGCACGAGCGCTCTACGTGGAGCAGTCGCGGCTTGCCGACCGTCTGCGCGAATCGGATCGTCCGCCCCTGGTCGTCTGGGATGTGGGCCTGGGCGCGGCGCACAACGCCATGGCAGCGCTGGCGTGCTGCGAGGGCCTCGCCGAGGAGGCCGGTCGGCCGCTGCACCTGGTGAGCTTCGAAAACGACGCTGCGGGGCTGCGCCTGGCGTTGCGCCACGCCGTTCGCTTCCCGCACCTACAATGCGCGGCGCCCAACCACCTCCTGCGCTTCGGCGTGTGGAAGTCGGATCGGGCGGCGTGTGAGTGGACGCTTCTCGAGGGGGATTTTCTCGATCGCCTGGCCGAGGCACCGGCTCCCGATTGCGTCTTCTACGACCCCTTTTCGGCGAAGACGGACGCCGCGCTGTGGACGCTGGGGTGCTTCGAGCGGATCTTCGCGGCCTGCGCCGGGGCGGAGACCGAACTCTTCACGTATTCGGCGTCGACCGCGGCCCGTGCGGCGATGCTGGCCGCCGGATTCTGGGTCGGGCCCGGTGCACCCACCGGGTCGCGGCCCGAGACCACCCTGGCGCTTTCCCCGCGCGCCGCCTCGGGCCTGCCGGGGCGCGACCGGACCTTGCTGGATCTACGTTGGCTGGACCGCTGGCGCCGCAGCCATGCGGGATTCCCGGCCGACGTCCCCCCGGACCGCCGGGCCGACGTCGCCCGGCGGATCGAGGGACACGAGCAATTCTCCCTCGGGTGAGCCGGCACGCATCCGCGAGTGCGTGAGCCGTTGGTCGCGTTCCGCAGCGGATGATCCACTGGCCGCGTCGCGGCGCGGATCATCGGGTGGTGGCGTCGCGGAGCGGGTGATCGAGTGGTGGCGTCGCGGCGCGGGTGATCAAGTGGCCGCGTCTGCCGCGGGCGCCGGAGAGACCTCGTTCTCGGGTGCGTACCAGATCGGCGAGGACCAGGCGCGTTCCTGGATGGTCTTGGCGACGTCGGGTCGCGGCGGCACGTTGGCGCGCAGGGCGTCCCAGGTCGACCAGCGACAGGTCGGATTCTCCAGGACGCGCGCATAGTAGAAGGCGGGTCGTCCCGCGACGGCATCGGGATCCGTCCACCAGGCCTGCAGCTCGTCGTCGCCTACGTCGGTCGAATAGGAGCAATCGCCGAGGTCGACGCGAGCGCCATTGTCGGGGCAGCGGTGCGTCGCGGGATCGGGGCGGGCGCCGTCGGAGCACGCGACGTCGTAGACCGTCTCGTGGGTTTCGCCCTCGTCGTCGATCCATCCCTTGATGACCTGGAGGCGCTGCAGCGGCGCCCCGCGCGGATCCCGTGATGCCCAGGCGAGGAAGCGGGGAGGCTCGTCGCCGCGCGGTGCGAGTCGGCCACCCATGGTCACCCCGGTGTCGTAGGCACGGGTCACGACGTCGTGGGTCCCGAGCCAGCTTTCCTCGAAGTCGTAGCCCGCAAAGAAGCGCACCCGGATGCGCGGGCCTGACGTGGCGAACGTCTCCTTGCGTCGGAAGGCGTCGTAGATCGCCCCGCGCGTGTTCTCCTCGGCCCAGACCCCAGCCAGTCCGGAGGCGCCGTAGGTGATGGTGGCCGCGGACGTATAGTTTTCGCCGCCGATCTCGGCGACCGCATCCGAAGCAGCCATTCCCATGGCCAGACTCTGGAAGAAACCGAGCGGAACCGAGCCGCGCAATTCGGGGGTGCTGTCGAGGACACCGAGCTTGCAGTGGAACTGGGTTTCATCGTCGGAGGTGGCGCCGGTATGGGTGTCGCTGGAGCCGATGAAGCCGAATTCGTAGGGATTGCCCGCGCCGCCGCGCGCCAGGGAGAGGCCCCGGCGCAGGGCGTCGCGCACGTAGCTTCCCTCGGGTTGGCTCGGCGCCATGCTGGCGACCCGGTACGGCATGATTTCGAAGTCGGCCCACTCGTCGGTGTCGGAGAGAGCCGGGTGCGTGTCGGAAGTGCCCTTCACCTGGGTGATCTCGACCAGGGGTTCGTTGCGGGTCCGGCGGTCGGTGTACTCCAGATCCATGGGGTCGCCCGCCCAGTCGACCAGCTTGAACATCTGCCCGTTGGAGCCGTTGGAGTTGTGCGGAATGGCGAGGCTCTCGACGCCTTTGGCGCGCAGGCCGTCCATCCAGTCCCAGAGTCCTTCGGGGTTCTGCGAGTGGAAGCGCGAGAAGGGAACCGCGGGGAGTCGATCGCCGCCCCGGAAGATCACGTTGCGGTGGAGATTGCCGCGGTCGTCGCTGGAACTCGTGTACTCATAGGCGACGAAGGTCGTGAAGTGACCCGGGTCGTTGAATTCCTCCGCGGCGTCGATCGTGTCGCGCCATGCGCTTCGCGTGATCGCGGTCGTCTCTTCGAGGTCGATCTCGTCGCTGAAGATGCCATCGAGCAGCTTGGGAATGATGGTCGAGAAGGCCTGGATGCGGCCGGGGACGGAGAGCAGGCCGCGGTTGCCGGGTTCGTTGAGGTCGTGCAGGGGTTCGGCGACGGGCTGCTTCGAGAAATCGGTCGAGGTATCGGCGGCGGCCTCGGCGACCCCGAGGAACATGGCGTGGTCGGTGACCGCGTAGAAGTCGAGGGGCTCGCGCAATTGCATCGTGAATCCCGCGGGGTGCTCGAGCGGCTCGCCCTTGGCATAGCGATAGGCGTCGTAGGGCGTGGCGGTCGTCCCGAACGAGAAGGCATCGAACGAATACTTCGTATGGACATGCAGATCACCGAAGTAGGCATTGCGTTCGGGGTTGGGGTCGGGACGCACCCACACCAGATCGTCTTCGATCTCGAACGACCGGTCGCCGAAGCGGCTTGCCGCAGACGAGTCGGCGTCGGCCGACAGCGGGTCGTTCTCGAGAAGCGGCTCGGGTTGCGAGCACGCGGCGCCGACCAGGAAAAGCGCTCCCCAGGCGATCGTCCACCACCGACAAGTCATTTCGTTTCCTTTCGCATTCGATGATCCAGCTATGCGATGGTCTCCCCATGAACTACCAGAGAATCAAGCTGCACCGCGTCAGCGGCAGCCTTGGTGCCGAAGTCCAGGGGGCCGATCTCCGCGCTCTCGACGACGAGACCTTCTCCGAGATCCACCGCGCTCTGCTCGACAACGAGGTGATCTTCTTCCGGCAGACGGGCATCGACGACGAGACCCAGATGGCCCTGGCGCATCGCTTTGGTCAGCCCAGCATCTTTCCGCTGCTCAAGGTCCTCGGCGAGACCGGACCCACCTTCCAGGTGATCGAGGATGGTCCCGACAGTCCGAACGCGGCCGACGATTGGCATACCGACGTCACCTGGGTGGCGGAACCCCCCAAGGTCGCGCTCCTGCGCGCCGGCATCATGCCCGAAGCCGGCGGCGACACGATGTGGGGGTCGATGACGGCGGCCTGGGATGCCCTGTCTCCGACGATGCAAGGGCTCCTCGCCGGACTCGAGGTCCTGCACGACAACGAAGGGTTCATCGACGGTGTGCGGATCAAGATGGGAGACACCCCCGAGTCTCGCAAGATCTTCGACGATCTCCGGCGCGCCTATCCGCCGGTGACGCACCCCCTGGTGCGGACGCACCCCGAGACGGGCCGGCGCGCGCTCCTGTGGGGAGGGAACTTCATGCGTCGCATCGTGGGTATGGAAGACCGCGAGAGCGATGCGATTCTGGAGTTTCTGCGGCGCCACATCGCGCGCTCGCGGTTCCATTGCCGGTGGAGTTGGCAGACGGGCGATCTCGCGATCTGGGACGAGCGCTCCACCGTGCACCAGGCGGTCAACGACCATTTCCCGCAGCGTCGCAGCGTGCACCGCTGCGTCGTGGATGGAGACCGCCCGTTCTTCACTCCCTAGCTCGGCGGCATCGCCCCGTGCCCCCGGGCACGTCGGTCGTCTAGGCGAAGATGCTGTCGAAGAAGGCGCGCATGTCGGCCCAGGAGCGCGCATCGACGTCGGCATCGTAGGCCAGCGGCATGCCGTGCTTCTCGCCGCTCGCCGTGGCGTCGGGATTGCTGAATCCGTGCTTGGCGCCGGCATACGATTCGAACCGGTAGTCGGCTTTCGCGGCGTCCATTTCCTGCTTGAACGCATCGATGTCGTCCTGCGGCACGAGGTCGTCCGCCGCGCCGTGGCAGACCAGAATCTTCGCCTTCACCGACCCTGGCGCCGGCTTGTGGAAGGAGCCGAGGGACCCATGGAAGCTGGTGACGCCCGCGAGCGGCAGGCCGATGCGGGCCGCGTGCAGAACCACGGCGCCACCGAAGCAATAGCCGATCGCGGCGATGCGCGACGCGTCCACGCCGGGGCGCGCGGCCAGAGTATCGTAGGCCGCCCGGAAGCGTTGCTCGAGCGCGGGGACGTCGCCCAGCGCCGCGGACATCAAGGCGTTGGCGCCCTCGGGATCGGCCGCGGTGCGTCCGTCCCCGTACATGTCGACGGCCAGCGCCTCGTAGCCCAGGGAAGCGAGCTCGTGGACCCGTCGGCGGATGTAGTCGTTGAGTCCCCACCACTCGTGCACCACCAGTACACCGGGGCGCGGCGCGTCGGAGTGTCCCACCTCGGCCCAACCAACGAGTTCGGTGTCGCCGGCGCGGTAGGTGATCTTCTCTGCGTTGGTCGTGGGCATGCGGGGCTCCTTTGTCGATCCGCCGAAGACCGCACCTAGCCCACGCTCCGCGTCGTGTCGAGGGTCCCGGCTCTGCGGCCCCGGCTTGACGAGAGGCGGGTTCGATCGACACTCTTCGAGCATGTCGACCGGCCCCGAAACGTGGTTGCGTGACGCCCTCGCGACGCCTCCGGAAGAGGACGAAATCCAGGTCGATGGCTGTTCGATCCACCGGATGGCCTGGGGAGGACGGGACCAGCCTGGCCTGGTGCTGGTCCACGGGGGCGCGGGACACGCGCACTGGTGGAGCTTCATCGCGCCGCTCTTCCCGCAGTATCGGGTCGTCGCGCTCGATCTCTCCGGGCACGGGGATAGCGGCCGTCGTCCGGTCTATTCCATCGACCACTGGACCGAAGAAGTCCTGGCGGCGAGCACCGGCGCGGGCATGGACGGACCGCCGGTCGTGATCGGGCACTCGATGGGTGGCTTCGTCGCGACCGCGACCGCGG
>JAPOLW010000184.1 GCA_029976905.1 bacterium
TCCGGGAACCGTCAAGCAGCCCCACGGCCTTCGATGAGACGTCCCACCAGGAACGCCCCCGAGCCAACCATCAACATGCGGAGCTCGAAACGGAGCCCTTCTGCATTGGTCAGGCCGTACATCAATCCGAAACCCACCGTGGTGATTCCGATGAGTTGCAGCAGTTTCGCCAGATAGAACTTCACGTCACCCCAGTCAGATATTGATCCAGGGGGTTTTCATCACGTACATGATCGACCAAAGGTGGCGGAGCAGCATCTTCACGAACACCGCAACCATGTTCAGGAAGAGGAAAGACGTGAGAAGGAAGCGCGTCATGCCCCAACGCGCCATGAACTCCGGCCCCTTCAGCCAGACGATCCAGGCGTACATCGCGACGGTGCCCACCGCGAAGAATCCGGCCACGCAGGCCGCACCGAACACCGCCGACCAGAAGTAGTCCCGAATGCCGAGCAGGTACGGGAGGTCGATGTTCGTGAGTGCCTCGACCAGATGCGGATCCCATTTCTCCCACGGCCAGAACCAGTTCCACCCGGGACCGCGCAGAAGCGTTCCGATCACGATGAGTGAGATCCACAGGATGTGAAATCCGAAGATCCAGGTGAGGAGTTCCCACTTGCGATCCTCGTAGCAGTAGTAGCCGTTCCCCTTCGGGTTGATGTCGATGTAGGGGATCACCATCAGGCCGACGATGATCAAGCTGGGCAACACCACGCCCGCATGCCAGGGGTCGAAGAAGACCAGGATTTCCTGGAGACCCAGGAAATACCAGGGCGCCTTCGAGGGATTGGGCGTCCGCGATGGGTTCGCCGGCTCTTCGAGCGGCGCATCGACCGCAAGGGACCACAGAATCATCCCGATGAGGACGATGACCGAGCAGAGGAACTCGGCGCGGACCAGATGCGGCCAGGTATGGACCTTGTCGTCGCCCGGTCCGAGCGCCTTCTTGATGGAGACCTCGACGCGTTTCCCTTCCGCGTCAGAGGGCTTGACCGTCGTCGCCATTTAGAGAGACCTCCCCTTTTCGAGCACGTCAGAGATCCTTTGGGGGCCGGGCTACGGCGTACAGGCCCCAGACGATGAAACAGAAGAGAATGGGAAGAACGAGAACGCGCACGACCCTGTCCTCAGAGCGCTGGCCCGGAGAATCCATCCCGCCGGATCCGCCAGAAGTGGACCGCCAGGAAGAGACTCGTCACCAGAGGGATGAAGATGCAGTGTAGGATGTAGAACCGCATCAGCGTGGCCGGACCCACTTCGCCGCCTCCAAACAAGAACGCTCGCGCGTCGTAGATCGGGTTCACACCGAGCAATTCCTTGAAGGGACCGTCGTGTCCCAAGACCGGTGTGGCCCGGCCCATGTTGGATCCGACCGTGACCGCCCAGATCGCCAACTGGTCCCACGGCAGCAGGTAGCCCGTGAAGCTCAACAAGAGCGTCAAGACGAGCAGAATGACGCCAACGACCCAGTTGAACTCGCGCGGGGGCTTGTATGAGCCGGTCAGGAATACCCGGAACATGTGAAGCCAGACCGCGATCACCATGCCGTGCGCGGCCCAACGGTGCATGTTCCGCATGACGACGCCGAAGGGCATGTCGAACTCGAGGTACTTCATGTCCGCGTAGGCGTACTGCGTGACCGGACGGTAGTAGAACATCAGGTAGATGCCCGTCACGACCGTGATCAGGAACATCAAGAAGGTGATGCCGCCCATGCACCAGGTGAAGCGCATGCGCGTCGCGTGTCGCCGCACCTTCGATGGATGAAGGTGCAACCACACGTTGCCCGAAACCATCAGGACCCGGTTTCGCGGAGTGTCATCGTAGCCGTGCCGGAAGATCGACTTCCAGACCTGCGACTCCGTGATTTGCTGCTTCAGGTCTTCCCACCAATTCACAGGACGTGTCCCCCTCGGTTCACTGGTCCGCGTGGACGCCGCTCACGCCTTGAGGAAGGAGCCGGGGTTTCCCCACTGACCCTTCTCGAAGAGATATTTGGTCGCCTTGTCGATGACGATCTGGCCGTCGTCGGCAAGGGCGATCTTGACGCGCTCGAGCGGTCGGGGTGCCGGCCCCTCGAAGTTGATGCCACTGCGGTAGAAGCCGCTGCCATGACACGGGCACTTGAATTTGGCCTCGGCGGTGAGCCACCGCGGCGTGCAGCCCAGGTGGGTGCACTTCGCCCAGAGCGCGTAGAAGCCGTCGGGCTCGCGAACGATCCAGACGCGATAATCCTTCTTCCACTTCTCGCTGACCTCGCCGACCGCATAGTCGCTGGGCCTGCCCGCCTTGAAGCTGCTCGGAGGCAAAAAGAGAATCCGCGGGAACGCCGATCGGACCGCGGCCAGAAGCGTGGTCACCGAGAAGACGCCGAAGAGCATCCACCCGGCCCGGCCGAGCATGTCCCGACGTGACCAGAGGCCTCCAAGGGCAGCCTTCTCACGTTGCCGCTTCGCCCGCTCCAGACGCTGTTCTTCCCGGCGCCGTTGCTCGATCTGTACCTGGTCCGCTGCCGCTTCGCCCGTTGCCATCGCTCATCCCATCGTCGTCGCCACACCCGGCCGGTCGGGCTCGGTCACGGCTCCGATCTCATGCTTCGAAACTGTAGAATAGTGGGCTGCTCCCCCACCTCACCAATGAAAACGGCTCGGATCCGCCCATTAGCGCTTCTGCTGCACGAGGGCCCGTTCCGTGGGTCATTGGTAACCTCGATCTCAAAAAGTTTAATCTTTCCGAGCTCCGAGTGCCAGTCCGGGCCCCCGACGCCCCGCTCAGCCGGGTTCCGATGCGTCCTTGCGCAGCCGCTGCGTAATCGCCATCCCGACGCCAACCAGGCACATGAAGATCCCTATGGCAGCGATTGCCAGGCCCATGATGCCGAAAAGGGGCATCAGGAGCACTCCGAGCACCACCAGAGGGATGCCCAGGCCAAAGGGGTTCATGCTTCCGGGCTGCCCGTCCCCGGGCCGCGGTTCGGGGCTGGCAATCACCTCGGTCTCCACCTCATCCCGGAGGAGATCGATCGCGTAGTCGCGAGCCTCGGTTCGTCCGGGCGCGCCCCCTTCGTTGATCGCCTCCGCCAACTCCCGGGCCAGTGACGCGATGCGTTCTTCGGACTTCTTCTGCTCTTCCTGGTCGATGGGAAACCGCCCTTCCGCCACCCAAGGGGACGTCATGTCCGCCCACCGGCGGCTAGTTCATGGTCCTGCCGATGTCAACGCACTCAGGCCGTGAGGCGTGGGAGCTCCCGCTCGGTCGAGAGACCGGTCTGCAACGTGGTTTCGCGCGCGACGACGAGCCCGGCTCCGATCCGATCCGCCAGCACCGGAAGCTCCTCGAAGGCCGGCCCCCGCCGCAACCAGACGTCCCGTGCGCCCCGACGCGTCTCCGTTTCCAGTCCGCCGATCTCGATGCATCGTGAAATGGCATTCGAAAAGGTCTGGTCCGAGGCCGCTTCGGGCTTGACCACCTCGCCAAGCAGCATCGCGGCTTCGAAGTAGCGCCGCAGCCGTTGGACGAATTTGGCCCGGGAGACCGGCTCCTCCCCCAACTGCGACGCGGTGCGTGCCGTAATCCAATATCCCTCGCGAAAGTTCTCGAGGATCCCGACGAGAGCATGCACGATCGGAACCTGCGCGCCGGCCGAGCGAACTCCCGCCCCATGGGCGCGAAGGTAGTCGACCACGCGATCGATCTCCTGCGCGATCGAGTCCCGCTCGGGCAGGGGAAACTCCCAGCGGAAGAGTTCCAGCCACCACCAGACCTCCTCGGCGAGTCGATCTCGCGGCACGCCCCGCAAAAGCGCATGCGCGACCAGCGAGGGCAGCAGGAAAAAGTGGATGCTGTTGTTCTTGTAAAAGTCGAGAACCTTGCGCTTGCCCGGCGGTACGCGCAGCTCGGGCTCGCCATTGGCGTCGACGGCTTCCACCAATCCTCCGGACGTCAGGAAGCCCTTGATCTCCGAGAAGTCCCCGGAGGCGAGATTTCTCTCCAGCGACGTCGTAAAGGTGACGCCACGCCAACGCAGCAATTCCGCGAGGCAGCGCGCAAAGCGTCCAAACTCCTCCTCGGTCCGCGCTCCGCGCGGTGAGGAGAGCAACACGGTCGAGGTCAACGACGTCGCGCCCACCACCGCGACCTCGTTGACGTCACGCAGAATCTGAAATCCGAGCTTCTGGACGAAGCGGCGCAAGTCATCCTCGACTTCAGGATCGCCGTGCGCCTCGGCAAACCGGGTCGCGCGCTCGCCAAGCAACTCCCGCAGGGAGCGCGGTTCGGCGAACGTGACGTAGACCGTTCCGTGGCGTTGGGAGAGAACGCTCCGGGCCCGCAGCAAAGCCCCGAAGGACTCCTTCTGCTTCGCCCCACCGGACCGCTCGGCGTCATAGGCGTTCTCCTCGGCGATCCGACCGTAGTGGATCGAGATCGGCACCAGATAGAGATCCCGGCGGGCGCCTTGCAAAAAGGCCCGCACGATACCACCGAGCATTCCGAGCTTCGGCGTGAGCATCTTTCCCGTCCGGCTGCGGCCGCCCTCGATGAAGAACTCGATCGTGTAGCCGAAGCGGATTAGCATCGCGAGGTAGCGGTGGAAGACCAGCTTGTAGAGAGGGTTGTCCTCGAAGGTACGCCGGATGAAGAAGGCGCCAGAGCCGCGCAGGAAGGTTCCGACGGGCCAGAACTTCAGATTGATGCCCGCGGCAATGTGGGGCGGCGACAAGAAGTTCTCCCGAAAGATGTAGGAGAGCACCATGTAGTCGAAGTGGCTCCGATGACAGGGCACCAGCACGACCGGATGTTGCTTCACCCGCTCGGCCACGCGATCGAGCCCGCGGATCTCGACTCCACTGAAGGCCCGCTTCCAGATCTGCCGGAAAAACGCCTTGACGACGCCAAAGGCGAGGCCGTTGAAGTTGGCGGCGATCTCCCAGAAATACCGCCGCGCCTCCCGCCACGCCTTTCTCTCGGAAATACCTCTCTCCCGGGCGATGCGCGCGACGGCAGCCTCGAACTCCGGGCCCTCGAAGACGCGCTCGCTCGTCGTCTCTCGCGACGCGATGAGCGGCCCCCAAACCGCACGCTCTTCATGCGCCAGGTCCCGCTGCAAGCGGTGGGTCAATCGCCGTGCGAGTCGGGCCTGCCCGAGCGGCCGGTTTGCCGAGACGAAGTCGTCGAGATCCACGTCCCGCCCCATCTTCAGGAGGAGATCCTCGCGGTTGAGGGCGTAGACGACGAACTTCTTCAAATCGTTTGGGGCATCGTGAACGCTGTAGGCGAAGGTCGACAAGCGACTCGCCTGGCGCCGGATGATCCGTCCCCGAAAGAGCGACAGCGGGACGAGGTGCACCGCATGTCCGAGCCGCCCGGCCCGGCCTACGATCTCCGCCAAAAGATCGGCCCCGGGCCGCGCCGCGGCCAGCCGGGTGCGCGCATCGGAGAACGGGCGCGTTCCGCGACTGCGAAGAAAGATGAGAACGGGCTTGCCCTGCTCCACCGCCGTCGCAGCGGCCTCCCGGTCGGAGACCGGTTCGCCCCGGGAGCGCCGCAGGCGACCAAAAGCACTGCGGAGCGCGTCTCGCAGCGGAGCGAACCAGCCCGAGCTCACTCCATTGGCAAACCCGGCGAGCGGCAGGTCCTCCCGCAGCATCAGCCAGTTGACCAGCATGTAGTCGAGCAGCGATCGCTGGCGGACGACGTAGACGACCGTCCCCGTCCGGGCGAGCTCCCGCACCCGCTGGACACTCCCACGGTCGAGGTGGACACCGGAGGTGAGCCACTTCGCGACCCGGCCGGGGAGCCATCCCAATCGTTCGCACATCGCAGAGGAATGGGCCCTCACGAGGCTACCTCCTCGGCTTCGTCCAGCCGCTCGAAAAATCCCTCCACGTCGTCCCCATCTTGGTAGTGATGCGGGGCGACTCGCAACCCACTCATGCGGACTTTGCAGACGACGCCCCGGGCCCAGAGTTCCTGGCGAACGCGCTCGGGGGCGCCCCGGGGGACGAACGTCACGATGCCCGAGTGCGTCGCCGGGCCCTCGGCTTCCCCCCGAGCTCCCAGGAGCAAGGCCCCCCGCCTTCGACAGCCCTCGGCGAATTCCCCCGCCAACCCGACGACGCGGCGCTCCACCTCGGCCATGCCCACCTGGAGCAGCAGATCGATCGCGGCCCCAAGGCCGTAGGTCGCCATCAGGTTCAGACTCCCGGCCTCGAGCTTGGCCGCGTCCGCGCGCAGATCGAACTCGTAGGGATAATATTGGTCGGAGCGCACGACGCTCTTCCATCCAAGTTCCACGGGTCGCATGCGCTCGAGCAGGCGATCGGAGACGGCCATGAAGCCGGCCCCCTCCGGAGCACAGATCCACTTGTGTCCGTCGGCCGCGACGCAGTCGAGCCCATCGCGTTCGAAGTTCACCTCCAGGGCACCCAAGGCCTGGATCGCGTCGACCACCAAAAGGATGCCGCGCCGCCGGCAGCACTCCGCCAGCGCCGCCAGAGGCCGACGGTCGCCCGTGGCGTACGCGACCGCGGAGACGGCGAGAACGCGAACCGGTCCGTCCAGCGCCGGAATCAGGTCGTCGATCCGGCCGAGAAGCGACGTGGGCGCAAGGCGTCGCACCTCGACCCCGAGCCGTTCGAGGCCCCACCATGGGTAGACGTTGGACGGAAACTCCTCATCCACCGTGACGACGACGTCCCCCGGTCGCCAGTCCAATCCCTCGGCAACAAAGGAAAGTGCTTCCGATGTGTTCTTCACGAAGGCGATCTGCCGCGACTCGGCTCCGGCCAGCCTCGCGCAGGCGTCTCGCACCGTCTCGGCGCGCTCTTCCCAGTAGGGGTAGCGGAGCGCCGGCGCGGTCGCCGCCTCGCGCGCGAAATCGGTGATCGCCTCGACGACCGGGAGCGAGATCGGCGCCACCCCCGCGTGGTCGAGGTGGAGGGATTCCGCGGCACTCGGAAAGAGCTCGCGGACCGGCGACGATTCGATCACGTCGTTCCTCCCCCGCGCCCCTCGACGCCGTCCCGCGTGCCGCCTACCCTGGATCCATGCCGTCCGGACCTGGGGAGGAGAAAGAGCCGGTCCTCCTGCGCGTGGACGCCGCCGCCGCGGGCTTGCGTCTGGACACCTACCT